>NZ_JANQDJ010000041.1:0-199558 GCF_029891685.1 Umezakia ovalisporum Ak1311
ATTGTTTACCACTGTTTGCTCAACTGTAGAAATCAACTCAAGTATCCACTCGTTACCAACACCAGCATTCCAGGTTGTTACACCTTGTGCTATGTCAGGACGATGTAAATAATCTCCTTTCCACGACTTGAGTTTGATTTTGTTGTCACTGATTGATTCAACTATCCACTCGTTACCAATACCAGTATTCCAGGTTGTTACACCTTGTGCTGTGTCAGGACGATGTAAATAATCTCCTTTCCACGACTTGAGTTTAATTTTACTATTTGTTGGTAGTTTAGTGGCGGTGGCGGTGGAAAATAAACTGGATATCTCACTGTCATTCAAGGCTGTGTCGTAAACACGCAATCCGCTATAACGAGCATCGGGGGCGAATTTGTTGTGAACCCCCACAAGGGAGCGGCCTAGCTTAAAGGCTTGACCATTCGCAATATTGGCTACCCCGTTTCCAGTGGCATTTCCTAAGATTACCCCGTCAATATATAATTTCAGGGATTTGCCTTGGCGTACTACTGCTAGGTGATGCCATTTTCCATCATTGAAGCCGTCTGTTTTAGTTTCTACGCCTATATAGTTAGTACCATTCTGATCTTGGTCTACTTCAGATGCAATAATACCACCAGGTCTAGATTCGTGTTTGCCGGTCATGCGAATGCAGAAAAAGTTGCCATGAGACCCTGCTGCACGGTTGCCAGCTATGTCAAAGTAACGATAGGACTCTTTTGTTTGCAACCAAAAAGCTAGGGTAAAATCCCCAGTACCAAATTGACCGATTTGAGTACCAAAGGAAACAAATGAATTGTCTGAACCGTTAATGTGTACTGCTGTGTTCCCCCCTGGTCCTTCATTGTCCAAGGTTGCATTTGACAATGTACCCTCAATTTGTGATACGTTTCCTTTCTGGGTCAAGAGGCATGGGAATGAATTAATCATGGCGGTTATATGCACTAAATAAATAATGAAGTCAATAAATGACTTTTTCTTTTTTAGATACTACTATTACCACCTATTCATCTTGAGTATAATTACGAAAATTAACAGAAATTTAGCTTATTAAATATGTGGTGAAATATGATTTAATAATTGGTAATTTACAGCACTTTTTGGTGTGGTGATATACAGTATTGGCGGGCAAGATGCCCACCCACAAAAGTTTCATGATTATGATTTGTACTTCATAAGAACGAAATCTATTGTAGCGGTAACTTGAAGTAAAATAAACCGTCAATTCTCAGAACTTTTTGTTTTTCTATGTTTTGGTTATACTTAAAAAAAATTAATAATTTTTAGCTGCTCTAGGTGCATTAGCAAGAATTTCAAATACTCTACAAAAGTCGATACAACTCCTGTCTGTTTTCACTGTATTTTTTAGTGTAAATTATAGATGCCCACAGTATCTATTTTACGGATAATATTATGGTTTGACCTTGTTCTTATTTTGCGGCTAATTCTAAATTTAATGTCAGCATTTTTTCTAAAATGTCATCGTTGGTTTTGAAGTTATAAGCTTCCATTACCAATGTATCTAGTTCCTCATGGAGTTTATATAATTTGCTGCTGGGTTCGTTGTGGAATTTATTATATAATGTTGTGATTCCCCACTGTTTAGACTCCATTTGTTGAGTGCGATATTCATGGAGTTCTACAGCTTTGGCTCGGATTTTTTCTACTATCTCCCCTGTTGCTGTCTGGGGAAAGGGAAAGGTTTCAAAGCAGGTGGTATGTGTGTAGCGAGTATCTCCCTTTAAAGTAGAACTTTGGGCTTTTACCCACTGGCGATGTGTTTTAGATGTAAGAATACCTAATATGTAAAAGTCATCTGATGCAATTACAATATTTAAGTCCCCAGGTAGCCAGTTTGATGATGCTGGAATAAATATAGCCCATTTGGAAACTCTGGGTACTGCAAAGTAATAAGATAAAGATGAAATAGCTTTTCTCATAGCTGGACGAGGGGAAAAAAAATTCCACCAGTATTTTCTTGCTTTAGCATCTCTATTATTATCTCTTTCTGGCTTGACATTGATTTTAATGTGTTCAAAAGGTAATTGATACTCACTCGCATCCTCAAGACTCATATCATTAAAATCAATAATCCACCGCTCTGGTTTACCATGGGGATTTTGCGCCAGATTTGCACCCATGGAAAATAGTTTTAATACCTCTTGATTTTTCCCATCAGCGTTTATCCATTCCTTTACTTGCTCCTCTGTCACCAAAAACCCTTTCCCTAGGGGAATCACCCCTTGAAAGCATTTATTCAAATTGGCTTTTAACCCCACAGCTTGAGAAACATCAATACTAGATTTCAAAGAAGAATTAATTCTGCTAACCACTTCATCATCTAAATAGTATTTACCCGGTTGAGCCTTACACCAGTTGACAATACTTACATGAACCTTCGCCTCCCTAGACCATGGTTGTGTAGATACAGCCTCATGAATATAACCCTGATTTTGAGTAATATAATCCAAAGCCGCGGCTCTACTTTTACCCTGACTGACAGAATTAGTCGCAACTAAACCCGCTCTTCCATGTTCATCAAGGTGTTGGTGCGCTAACCTGAACCAATAGGCGCAAAAATCTACTGAATCTTCAACTTCGGGGAATTGTTGAAAAACCTTATCTATATATTCATCCCCTAAAGCTATTCTCATATGTTTACCCCCCAAAAACGGCGGATTCCCAATAATTGCATTCACCTTTGGCCATTGACTAAATAAAGCATCCCCACAGATAATATTTTTATCCAAAGAATTTAAAGGCAAAGCCGGCTCAGTTAACTGTAATTTATCAATGGCAATTTTCCGGCCAATCATCAATGTTACTCGGGCTAACTCCACGGCAAATAAATTAGTATCCATGCCATAAAATTGCATAGGAGTTACCAAACCTATGTGCATTTGCTTAGAGGTTAATTTCTGATTTTCCTGGATTTTCTCCAAGAGCAGGGTTTCAATTCTTTTTAATTCCTGATAGGCTATGTACAGGAAGTTGCCAGAACCACAAGCGGGATCAAAAACTCGATAACTTTGTAGTTCTAACTGAAGTAGTTCTAATTCTTTGAGGCTGTTAGCTTCTTCTATTCTTTCTTCCCAATAACGACTAATGGTAGGGCGGACAATTTTCATAATGTCCACTTCTGATGTGTAATGAATACCCTTAGCGTGACGTTCTTGTTTATCTACTGTCCCCTCAAATAAATTACCAAAAATAGCTGGTCTAACTTTACTCCAATTCTCTTTAGCTGAAACATCCAGAAATTTTAATTCCTCTGGGGTCAGTTCCAACGCTTCAATGTGAGAAAATAACCCGCCATTAAAATACTCCACCCCTTGATAACGTCCTGCTGGGGTTTTACCTGGTAGATTCATTTCCCGGAATAACCCGCCCAAAAGGTCATAGGAACTTGCGCCATTAATGCAGTCTTGAATGCAAGAAATAAACATATCCCGCGGTAACAGTTGTCTGTCTTCAGCAAACATAGCCAAGACGCATTGCAAAATAAACCTTTGTGCGGTTAGTTTCTCAATTCCCCGGTTTTGTAATTCTAAAAGCAATTCCCCCATGGGTCGGGCGGCTCTTTCTGTAACTTCTACCTGGTTGTTTTTGAATAGGGGAGTTTTATTGCCAAATTCCATAAAGCTAAAGGCTCCCGCCCTTTGTGGTAGGTGCTCTAGGGATATTTCATCTACAGGTGTATCTAATTGAATATCAAAGTCAAATATCCAAAATTCATCAAAGTTACATAATATGACATATTTGGGACGTTGGGGTACTAACCTTGTCCAATAATCAAATGCTTGGGAATAATGTTTACTCAGGTCTTCACCGCGTTTTTTCATCTCAATTAATACGCGGGGTTTCCACACTAGGTCAGCAAACCCGGTTTTACCTTTTTTACTTCCTTTTTTGACGGGTTCTTCAAATTTCGCCCCAGCTTCCAAGGCTCCCTCATGTCCAAATGCTCTGAAAAAGCGGTCTAGGAATGTTTGCGCTTCCCTTTTTTCTTTTCCTTTGATGTGTTGCTGACAAAAGTTGACAAATTTATTTAGGCTTTCGGGGGTTGCTGTGGCCATTTTGAATTAGTAATTGTCCTAAGTAGTTTTAACAACTCCTATGTTATTGATTAATCAGGACAAATAGGAAAAAATCTTTCCCCATGTTAATTACGAATCACCAATTACCCTAGGGAGAGAGCTTCTCCCCTCAAATAAGTATTAGGAATCAGGAATTAGGAATTACCCCCAGCTTCCGCAGCCGCAGCTAACCTATCCATCACAGCTCTACCAACTATGGCTACTTCATTCAATGGCATACACTTGATGTGCTTAACCATTTGATTTACATCCGTAGATTCCGACATTGGCTTGACACCGATGTAGTGAAGCAATTCCTCCATGGTGTAGCCTGCTTTGGCGGCAATGTTGGCTAAGTTTTCTGTATCTGGGATGGATTCTCCCTTTTCCCACAGTTGCACCGCAGTGGCAGAAACACCGAGAAGCTTACCAAAACCCCTCTGACTCATGGATCCACGAGCCATTTTTACTACTTCAATCAGTTTCCTTCTAGCTTCTAAATCCACTGGTGTAATCTTACTTCCACTACAGTTAATAGTTTACTTTTTTGCGGATCAAAATATTTGATTAGTCTAGGCATTTAAGGCATTTACAAGGTGGCTGGACAATGGTGTACCTTAGGGTATGCTTCGTTTACAGAACTTTCCGGTGTGGTGATATACAGTATTGGCGGGCAAGATGCCTACCCCACAAAAGTTTCATGATTATGATTTGTACTTCATAAGAACGAAATCTGCTGTATATTTCTTGTATTCAACCTTTGCTGCAATAGCTAGAGAATTTTAATTATATTAGTTTACTAACTTAGGATTTTACTAACTTACTGGTTTACTAATTTATTTTATTTCAGTGAAATGTCATAGGCACTTAGCATTGCGTTAGAAAACCGCCTGTCTGTATTGAAAGATACTGAAAAACTAGCGGTTTTCTAGGAGGTTTAAAACTACAAATTAGAAAACTACAAATTAGTTAGAGGTAGCACTTGCTAACTCTGCTAGACGTTCCTGCTGGTCTTGAGAGATACAAGATTGAATCAACGTTTCGAGGTCTCCTTCCAACACAGGATTAAGAGAGTAATTCTGTCCCAGGCGGTGGTCGGTAACGCGGTTGTCTTTGTAGTTGTAGGTACGGATTTTTTCTGAGCGTGATCCTGTGCCCACCTGCGATCGCCGCATGGAAGTTACAGCTTCTTGTTGTTCGCTTAACTTCATTTCATAAAGTTTCGCCCGGAGGATTTGCATTGCCCGTTCTTTGTTTTGCAGCTGGCTACGTTCTTCCGTACAGAAAATCCGGATCCCAGTAGGTTTGTGGTACAAGTCAGCTGCGGTTTCCACCTTGTTCACGTTTTGTCCACCTGCTCCGCCGGAACGAGCTGTAGTCATTTCAATATCCTTGGGATCAATATGGATTTCCACATCGTCCACCTCTGGCATAATGGCCACTGTGGCGGTGGAGGTGTGAACCCTTCCCCCAGCTTCAGTAGCTGGTACACGTTGTACCCGATGGACTCCCGCTTCAAACTTCAGCTTGCTGTAAACACTATCACCCTGAATTTCCAGGATTACTTCTTTAAAGCCGCCCATTTCACCTGGTGACTCGCTCACCAGTTTGACTTTCCAATGTTGGAGTTCAGCATAGCGGGAGTACATCCGCAGCAGATCCCCAGCCCAAATACTCGCTTCGTCACCGCCAGTACCAGCGCGAATTTCCAACATGATGTTTTTCTCATCGTTGGGATCCCGGGGTAACAGCAAGACCTTCAAGCGATTTTCTAAGTGTTCTAGTTTTTCCTCTAATTCATCTACTTCCAAAGCCGCCATTTCTTGCAACTCTGGATCACCATTGGCTTCTTTGAGTACCTGACGTGCTCCTAATAATTCTTCGGTAGCCGTTTTCCAAGTTTCGTAAGTATTAACCACCTCCTCCAAGGATGAACGAGTCTTGGCGATTTTCTGATACTCATCAGGATTGTTAGCAGTATCAGGGTCAGCCAGACGACGGGTTAATTCATTAAAGGTTTGTTCAACAGACTTTAGTTTTTCTAGCAGGTATGTTTCAGCCATAACGAATGAAATCGCTCCTTACAAATAACAAGTTGGCGGGAGCAAAAAACGACAATCGACCCAGCGGTTGCGGGGTCGTGGTTAACAGCAGAGCCAACCCGCTATTTCTTTTTGCTTTTCTCGTCGGAGGCTTGAGTGCTGCTCATACCGTATTTACGCAAGAAGCGTTCAACTCGACCCTCAGTGTCAATTAGCTTCTGAGTTCCAGTATAAAAGGGGTGATTTCCAGACCAAACATCCACGTGCAATTCTGGCTTGGTAGAGCCAACAGTCATGACAACTTGACCGTTACAGTAAACTTTAGCTTCTGGATACCACTGGGGATGAATATCGGGTTTAGCCATGTTTTTTGTCCTTAACCTATATCAATTATAACTTTCAGATGAGAATGGGGACTGGGGCACAATTGTCTCTATTACCAATAACCAATCCCCCAATGTGCTTAACGTTTGGAGTACTGAGGAGCTTTCCGGGCCTTGTGCAAACCATATTTTTTCCGTTCTTTGGCACGAGGATCCCGAGTCAGGTAGCCCTCGGTTTTCAAAGGTGAACGGTTATCGGGGTCGAGTTGACACAGAGCGCGAGCCACTCCCAAACGAATAGAGTCAGCCTGGCCTGTCAAGCCACCGCCTTCAGCTTTGACCAAAATATCGTATTCGTTTTCCAGGCCTAAAGTTTCCAGAGGATTTTTAATCAGTCCCAAGTAGTTGGCATTGAATTGAAAGTACAATTCTCCAGGCTTGCCATTGACAATCAACTTACCTTCACCGGGAACTAGTCTTACCCGTGCTACTGCGGACTTACGACGACCAGTACCCCAGTACACAGCGCGACCACTATTGATATCTACCACTACCATTAATTTTCTGCTCCAGGAATTGTATTAACTTTTAGTTCTTTGGGTTTTTGGGCTTCGTGGGGATGAGTTGGTCCAGCGTAAACTTTGAGTTTCGTGAACAACTGCCTACCCAGACTATTTTTAGGTAGCATACCTTTAACAGCATGTTCTAGTATCCGTTCTGGTAAGCGCTGTTGCAGTTTAGCAAAAGTTTCTGTTTTCATTCCCCCGGGACGGCCTGAATGGCGACGGTAAAGTTTTTGGCTGCGCTTTTTGCCTGTAACTGCTATTTTTTCGGCATTGATGACAATTACAAAGTCACCTGTATCCAAGTGGGGAGTATATTCGGCTTTTCTTTTGCCTCTGAGAACCATAGCGATTTCAGCAGCGAGGCGGCCGAGGCGTTTATCAGTGGCATCTACTATGTACCACTCATGCTCAAGGGATGCTTGAGGAGGAAGGTATGTTTTTGTTGTCATTAGGGTTTTGGTTTACAAGATGGGTGTGGAATTGAGGTGAACGGTATCTGTTTGGGGATATTCCTGGGGAATAGCTGTAGGAAAGACCAACTTCGGCAGGGTTTCGTACCAAATTTCTGGGGGAAAAGGAAAATCTGGATAGCCTACTCTTAACAAACACAATCCCTGGGGAGGGGCTGCGTGTTTTACCTTTTCCCGGTGTTCTTGTTTCCAGAGTTGGGTAAACTTAGCAAGTGTTAGCTTGCCCCCGCCTACTTGTACCAGCATCCCTACTAACAGCCTGACCATGCCATACAAAAATGCATTGGCCTGAATTTCAATATGAAGAAATGGCCCACTACGATGACATTCTGCTGCTTGCACCTCTACCCAAGAATGCGATCGCTTGGAACCTGCACGATGAAATGCGGCCAAATGATGCTTCCCCAATAAAGGTTCGAGTGCAGTTTGGATTAAGCGTTCATCCAGGGGTGCATAATAATAATGCCAACTGAAGGGTCTAACGAACAAGTTCGGTCGTTCTTCAGTGTATATCGTGTAGCGATACCGTCGGTAAGCGGCACTAAAGCGAGCATGCCAACGATTATCTACACCAGCTGAAGCCCTTATTAGTATATCTTGAGGCAGATAGCTGTTGAGAATTGATGCCCACTTGTGAGGCGGGATAAATCCTGTAGCTTCAAAATGGGCTACTTGAGCTGCTGCATGAACTCCAGAATCTGTTCGCCCGGCTCCATGTAAAGTGACATGATAACCAAGAACCGTTGCGATGGCTGTTTCGATTTCTTCTTGAACTGTACGATGGTGCTTTTGTCTTTGCCAGCCGTGAAAATGAGTGCCCAAGTATTGAATTACCAGGGCGACTCGATGGGTTGGCGTAGGCTGGTGGCTTTCTAACATAGAGATTGCGTCTGTTGGTACTTGTCTTTGTCATTAACTTAATGACTCATGACCAATGACCAAGGACTGATGAACTAGACTAGCTCGATGATTGCCATTTTCGCCTGATCTCCCCGACGGGGAACGGTATGGAAGATGCGGGTATAACCGCCATTACGGTTACCATAGCGAGTTGGTGCTTGCTCAAATAAAGCATGAACCAGTTGCTTGTCGTAGATATAGCCCAGAGCTTCCCGACGTGCTGCTAAGGAGCCGTCTTTAGCTAGGGTAATCATTTTATCTACTTCGCTACGCACAACTTTAGCTCTAATTAAAGTTGTAGTGATGCGGCCATGACGGATGAGTTCGGTGGTTAGCGCTCGCAACAGGGCGCGGCGCTGGTCAGCTGGTTTACTGAGTTTTTTGACTCGACAACGGTGACGCATAATAATGCACTATGAATTAGTAAAAGTTTTGGCTTATGTGTGTTTAGAGCCTCTTTCTTGGGGCAAGGTAATACCTAAACGGCGCTGTAAAGCTTCCACTACCTCTTCCGCTGATTTTTGTCCAAAGTTTTTAATTTCCAACAAATCTTCTTGGGTAAAATCCAATAGGTCTGCCACAGAGTTAACTTGTGCTCGTTTGAGACAGTTATAAGCCCGCACAGAAAGTTGCAACTCTTCTATGGGAATTTGGGCAGTGGGATCGTCTGGGATTTCAGCCCCTGTTTCTGTTGGCTCTAGGGAGATATCTTTCAATGGATTGAATAGATCTACCAGAATAGCGGCTGCTGAGGATAGTGCTTCTTGGGGGGAGATACTGCCATTTGTCCAAACTTCTAATAGTAGTCTGTCTTTGGTAACTGAGCCGTCCCCACGGGCTTCTTCCACACTGTAGTTAACTTTTCGCACTGGCATAAACACCGAGTCGATTTGCAAGAAGTCCAAGGAGGTAGCTTCTTCCCGTCCTCGCTCCACTGTACGATACCCTTTGCCTTTCTCAATGCGAAATTCCATTTCCAGCTTGCCACCTTCAGCCAAGGTAGCCACATACTGGGTTTGGTCTATAACCTCCACTTCACCGGGCAAATCAAAATGCGCCACAGTGACTGTTGCAGGACCGTTAACGAGTAATCTGCCAATTTGGGGTTGAGAAGAATAGCTTCTGAGAATTACTTCCTTCATTCTCATCAGTATTTCCAACACGTCTTCCCGTACCCCCGGAACTGTAGCAAACTCGTGGGTTACACCTGCAATTCTGACTGCTGTCACTGCTGTCCCCTCTAGATTCGACAGTAAAACCCGCCGCAGCGCGTTGCCAACTGTTGTTCCTTGGCCACGCTCTAGAGGTTCCAGCACAAATTTACTGTAATGGCTCCGACTTTCCTCAGTATTAGATTCTACACATTCGATTTGAAACTGCGCCACGGATTAGCCTCCCTTCTTTAAGGTGCTGCTAGCAGGCAAATCAATTGCCTCCCGAATTTACTTTTACTTTCCTAGCTTTTCTAGGTGTATTCAACTGCCAATTTTCAAGGGCAGTATAGATATTTTGATCATCCTAGTTAGGGGAGATCTTTATTTATAGCCGTAGTCACACAGGTGATGCCAATGGTGATTGTCCAAACAAACTCAGGTTACTGAGTTTATCTTCAGCACTCAGGATATGGTTTGAAATGGTTTGAAGTTGAGCAGCCCTCCCTACAGGAAGAGCTGATTTACTTCTAGTTGCTCAATCCATCAGCAAGAGTTTGTAGAGCCAATGGCCAACAGGTTGGATTTAAACTCGACGGCGCTTGGGTGGACGGCAACCATTGTGAGGAATGGGGGTAATGTCCCGAATCAGAGTAATTTCCAGCCCTGCTCCTTGGATAGCCCGAATAGCGGTTTCTCTACCTGCTCCGGGGCCACTTACCATTACCTCAATTTGGCGCATTCCTTGATCTATAGCCCGACGAGCTGCACTTTCAGCGGCGGTTTGTGCTGCAAAGGGAGTTCCCTTTTTTGCTCCCTTAAAACCGCTAGAACCAGCACTAGCCCATGAGATCACGTCGCCATTTTGATCGGTAATGGTGACAATGCTATTGTTAAAAGTAGACTGGATGTAGGCCATCCCGTTGGGTACGTTGCGCTTCTGCTTTTTGCTCCCGCCTTTTTTAGTTGGTTGTCTTGCCATATCTGTTTAGTTAATCTAAGGTAAAATTTGTCTTTCCTGGGGTAACCTAGGCCAACACTAGCCAGGATGGAAAGTTTATTTGCCTGGAGCCTTTTTCTTTCCAGCCACTGTCTGCCTTCTCCCCCGACGGGTTCTAGCATTAGTGCGAGTTCTTTGACCTCTCACTGGTAAGCCCATCCTGTGACGACGACCTCTGTAGCAACCAATATCAATCAAGCGCTTGATGTTCATGGCTTCTAACCGCCGCAAGTCGCCTTCAACTTGATAGTTAGTTTCTATTTCGCCGCGCAGGGCTGCTACATCAGCATCACTTAAGTCTTTAACGCGGGTATCTGGGTTTACACCTGTAACGGCTAAAATTTCCTGAGACCTTGTTAATCCTATTCCGTAAATGTAAGTCAGACCAATTTCAACACGCTTATCGCGTGGAAGGTCTACTCCGGAAATACGTGCCACAACTAATTTCTCCCTATTGTTATCGCAATTACTCTTACAAAGGCCTGATTAATTACCTTTGTTTTCTTTAATGGTGATTCTGTGATTTCACTCTTTGATGTGTCAGAGTGTTAGCCTTGGCGTTGTTTGTGCTTCGGATTCGCGCAAATCACCATAACCCGTCCGCGACGACGGATTACGTTACATTTGTCACAGATTTTTTTCACTGAGGCTCGAACTTTCATGCCTTTTCTAATTGACTCCAAATAGTAAATTATAGCATTTTTAGGAAAATTAATTCAGTTTAGTAAGTGGGTAGAACCCAAAAACATGGTTTTATGGTAAAATTTGCTACATATAACTATTTTTTCCGCAGTCTATAGGTGATTCTGCCTTTTGTCAGGTCGTAGGGAGTTAACTCGACTTTGACGCGATCGCCAGGTAAAATCTTGATGTAATTACGGCGAATCTTACCGGAAATGTGTGCCAAGACATTGAATCCATTGTCCAAGTCAACGCGAAACATCGCATTGGGCAGGGATTCAGTCACAGTGCCTTCCATTTCGATCAAATCTTGCTTAGACAATTTGTTTTTTCCTCAATTCAACAATCTCCTCTGGATTCAATTGCAGTCTTTCATCTGCAAAAGAACACATTTTGAGAAATATATCAACAGTTTATTAATATATCTTAGCTAAAATTGGCGAACATCTTGTCCACACGGGAAATAGACGCGATTAATCGCGTCTGGACTAGGGAGTAAGTAATAACTTTTACTCCCACTCTTACCTTATGAAGTGATGATTGTTCGCAATTTGTGAGTGACTTCTTCTTGGGGCTGATGGCCGTTGACTGTTAGAAGTTTATGGCGATGGCGGTAATAGTCAATCAATGGTGCAGTCTCAGCACGGTAAACATCCAAACGATGACGAATTACCTCTTCGGTATCATCTTTTCGTCCTCTAGCTAGTAAACGTGCTACCACCTCCTCGTCTGGAGCATCAAGGTTAATCACCCGTTCGTCACTCTGATTAATTTCCCAGAGAAAGTTTTCCAGAAAAACTGCTTGTGTGACCTTGCGAGGAAAACCATCAAGAATCCAACCAGATTGAACATCTGGTTGACTAAACCGCTCCTGTACCAAATCCTGTACTAACTGGTCGGGGACTAAATCGCCGCTATTGACATAACTTTGAGCTTTAATTCCCAAAGGAGTTTGCTCTTTCATAGCTTGCCTTAAGATTTCCCCCGTGGAAATATGGGGAATCTTCAAGTCTTCAGCTAAAACTTGAGCTTGAGTTCCTTTCCCAGATCCAGGTGGTCCCAAGAAAATTAATCGCGTCACTGTCACTATTGTTTCACCATTCCTTCATAACGCTGAGATATCACGTAAGTTTGAACTTGCTTTGCTGTATCAATTGCTACACCTACTAAAATCAACAAAGAGGTAGCACCCAATCCTCTAAAGGTTGGTACTCCCAGAGCACTTTCAACAGCCGTGGGGATAATAGCAACAAATCCCAAAAATATCGCACCTAAAAAAGTTAGTCGATTGATCACACGCTCAAGATACTCACTGGTAGCTTTTCCGGGACGAATCCCAGGAATACTAGATCCCATTTTCTTCAAATTCTGGGCTACATCAACTGGGTTAACAATCAATGAGGAATAGAAGTAACTAAAGAAAACAATTGAGACCAAATAGACCAGAGCATAAACCCAAGCTCCGGAACCCCCGGGACTGAGATAAGTATTGACAATGTTGGCGATTTCGGGCTTGCCAGTAAAATTAGCAAGTAACAGTGGCAGACTCAATATTGCAGTAGCAAAGATAATCGGCATTACACCCCCGGAATTGAGCCGCAAGGGTAAATAGCTGCGCTGTTCCGCCAATACTCTGCGACCTACTTGACGACGAGCGGAAATAATCGGGATGCGACGGATACCTTCTTGAACAAAAACAATACCAACAATTGTTGCCAGGAATACCAATACCAGAACGATCACGCGGCCTACTATTTCTCTACCGCCAACTTGCACCAAATCAATGGTATCGCCCAAAGCTTTAGGTAATGAAGCTACGATATTGACAAAAATCAACAATGATGCACCATTTCCCAATCCCCGTTCTGTAATCAGTTCTGATGCCCACATGACAAACATAGAACCAGCAGTGAGAGCGATGGCTGTTTCAGCCACAAAAGCCATCCCTGGATTCAAGGCAAATTGCTGGAGAAAGAATGCCGAAAAAGCGACACTTTGAATAGTTGCCCAAACTACAGTTACATAGCGTGTGATTTGGGAAATTTTCCGCCGACCCGCCTCGCCTTCATTTTTCTGTAAGTTTTCTAAAGATGGAATTGCCGCAGTGAGTAATTGGATAATAATGGACGCATTAATAAAAGGTAAAATCCCCAAAGCGAAAATTCCCAAAGTGGAAAGTCCACGTCCAGAAAAGATATCCAATAAACCAAAGACGGCATTATTACTGGATATAGCCGCAGCGAACCGCTCTCTATCAAGACCTGGTACTGGCAAAAATATGCCCAGGCGAACCAAAATTAAAATACCGACAGTGACAAGCAGCCTACCTCTGAGGCCAGCTGCTTGGGCCATCTGCATAAAAGTTTCTTGAGCCGTTGGGGCTTTTTCTCGACTGATCATAGAATGCTACCTCCATGGTGAACCAGGCGCTGGCAGCGATAAGAAATGCAAAGTGCGCTTTTCCGGCTCACTTATAAGACCTCGCAACTACCACCAGCAGCCTCAATTTTGCTACGAGCTTGTCCTGTAAAAGCTGCTGCTTGTACCTTTAGGGGTACATTCAAGTCGCCGTTGCCCAAAATTTTTAATGGACCCTTAGCAGCAGTAATGATCCCTGCCTGTTTGAGAGAGGTCAAAGTGACTTCCGTATTGGCAGGAAGGGAAGCCAGCTTGTCTACATTAATCGTAGTGTAAATTTTCCGATTCACAATCGGAAACCCCTTAAGCTTAGGTAAGCGCCGGTACAATGGTTGTTGACCACCTTCAAAACCTGGTCTAGTACTGCTACCAGAACGAGATTTTTGACCTCTCATACCTAAACCAGCGCTAGCACCTTGACCGGCGGAAATACCTCTAGCTACGCGCCGACGGCGTTTTTTTGAACCTTTTTGGGGCTTAACATCATTGAGTCTCATAATGTAATTAGTAATTGTTTACACAAAAGCTCTGATTGGAAAGTAATCTTACTGGGGGTTTAGCCAGTGTAGAGTAAAAACACTAGCCTCAATTTTTGCTTTATTGCGTTTTTTGGTGTACGCAGTTGATCACAGCTAGTGACCTAGTAGGCTTGTTAACGACTCCCAGTATCCCCTTGGACATTAACTGAAGTTCAGTTGATACTGCACAACATGACTAGATCCACTGTTGCAGCTTAATTTCCCCAGGGTATGAGGACAAAAAATTCTAAATATAGAGTTTTTCAATAGGAATACCCCGGTCTTCAGCCACTTCAGCAATAGTACGTAGTGTAGATAAAGCATTCACTGCGGCTCTAGCATTATTGAGTGGATTGTTGGAACCCAGTTGCTTTGCCAAGATGTTACGAACACCAGCCAATTCCAGTACAGTCCGGACAGCACCGCCGGCAATTACCCCAGTACCAGGTGAAGCAGGACGCATGATCACCTTAGCACCGCCACCCACACCATCAATAGGATGGGGAATGGAATTGGATTTAGTCATGGGGATGTCTATGAGATGTTTTTTGCCGTCGGCTACGCCTTTTTTAACAGCACCGATGACATCTGAGGCTTTGCCTACTCCTACACCAACTTGTCCACGTTCATTACCAACGACCACAATGGCTCGGAAGCTGAGTTTTTTACCTCCCTTAACGACCTTACTCACCCGTCGAATCTGGATGACGCGCTCTTGCCAGTTGGTTTCTTCTTTTTTTGTGCGGTTAGCTTTACGACGACCAGTTGCCATAATCAAATGCTCTCTATTAGTCAGTTGTCTTTTGTCTTTTGTCTTTTGTCCTTAGCCAATGACTAATGACTAATGACTAATGACTTTAGAAATCTAAACCAGCTTCCCGTGCCGCATCAGCTAGGGCTTTGATACGACCATGATATAAGTTGCCACCGCGATCAAAGACTACTTTGGTAATTCCTTTTTCTAACAATCGCACTGCTATCAACTTGCCAACTTGGGCTGATGCCTCACAACTAGCGCCTGTAGTTAAATTAGATTTCAACTCTGGTTCAACACTCGAGGCTGCTACTAATGTATGATGCTGTGTATCATCAATTACTTGAGCGTAAATATGTTCGTTGGAACGAAACACGGCTAAACGCGGACGTTCTGGGGAGCCGCTAACTTTACCACGAACGCGCCGATGGCGACGCTGTTTTGATTCTCTACGAGTAAGTTTCATTGTTACTTCTTACCACTCTTACCAGTCTTACCAGCTTTGCGTCTAACTACTTCACCGACATAACGAATCCCTTTACCTTTGTAGGGTTCTGGGGGACGAACAGCGCGAATCTTTGCAGCTGTGTTACCTACCATTTCTTTGTCATAACCACTGACGACGACGTTAGTGTTATTTTCCACAGCAAACTGAATTCCCTCTGGTGGAACAATTTGGACTTGATGGCTGTAACCAATATTCAAAACGAGGTTACGACCTTGAACTTGTGCCCGGTAACCCACACCTTGAATTTCCAAGCGGCGCTGAAAACCTTGGGATACTCCCTCGACCATGTTAGCCACCAAGGTACGGCTTAAACCGTGCATTTGCCTAGAAACGCGAGTGTCATCGCGACGGTTTACTTGTAATATTTCCCCTTCTTTGGAGACAATGACATTGGTAGACAAGGTGCGAGAAAGTTGACCTTTGGGGCCTTTGACTAGAACCTTGCTGCCATCGATTGTCACTTCCACTTTGGCGGGAATAGTAATTGGACGTTTACCAATACGAGACATGATTTTTTGTCCTTTATCTTGAGTCCTGATCCCTAAGGATTAATGACTACCAAACATAGCAAAGTACTTCACCACCCAAGCTCTGACGACGTGCTTCACGGTCAGTCATGATGCCACTGGATGTAGAAATAATGGCAATGCCGATGCCACCTAGTACCCTGGGTAATTCTTTTCTAGTGGAATAAACTCGCAAACCAGGTTTACTGACTCGCTTCAAGGCAGTGATTAAAGGCTGACGATTTTTACCCTTGTATTTTAGGGAAATCACCAGGTTGCGCTTAATTCCTTCTCCTGCTTCTACAACGTCAGCAACAAAACCTTCCTCTTGTAGTACTTTGGCAATACTACGAGTCATTTTTGTGGCTGGCACTTGTGTAGTTTGATGCCTTGCCAGGTTGGCATTGCGGATGCGCGTCAGCATATCTGCAACTGTATCGTTAGCCGCCATCTTTCCCTCTTTAGATGAACTTATTGATCGCGAAAGGGCATTCCTATTTCTTTAAGTAAGGCGCGACCCTCTTCGTCGTTTTTCGCTGTTGTGATGATGGAAATATCCATACCACGAATTTGATCGATACTGTCGTACTCGACTTCTGGAAAAATTAGCTGTTCTCTAACACCTAGAGTATAGTTACCGCGACCGTCAAAACTTTTAGGACTAATGCCGCGAAAGTCTCTAATTCTGGGTAGTGATAAGCTAATTAATCTGTCCAGAAAAGCATACATTCGTTCGCCCCTGAGGGTTACCATGATGCCAACAGGCATACCCTGACGAATTTTAAAGCCCGCGATGGCTTTTTTCGCCCGCGTCACCACTGGTTTTTGTCCAGTGATCAGCGCAATTTCATTTAAAGACGCTTCTAGCGCCTTAGCATTTTGAGCCCCTTCCCCTAAACCTCGGTTAACAGTAATTTTCACCAACTTCGGGACTTGATGAATGTTAGTGTACTGAAACTGATTCATCAGTTTAGGGACAACTGTCTCTTGGTATAAGCTTTTGATTCTCGAGGTGGGCATAGTTATTTGTCCTTATCCCTGGGCTTGGTCAGGGAAATTGTTTAAGTAATGAAGTGCAGAGCGGGGAGTGAGGAATTTAGTTATCGAGAATTTCACCTGTTTTTTTGAGCATTCTCACTTTTTTACCTTCTGCGGTAAAGGTGTAGCAAACACGACTGGTGACGTTTTGCTTAGTGGAGTAGAGCATCACGTTGGAACTATGAATGGGAAATTCCTTGGTCACAATTCGACCTGATTCCCCTTCTTGTTGGGGTTTAACGTGCTTCGTCTTCACATTCACACCTTTGACAAGGACTTGACTTAGTTCGGGTAATGCTCGGACTACTTCGCCAACTTTGCCTTTGTCTTTGCCTGCAATTACTTGCACAGTATCACCAGTTTTGACGTGCATTTTATGGAAAACTTTCGGCTTTGCTTTGCGGTTTGCCATTACAGCACCTCCGGAGCCAAAGAAACGATTTTAGTAAAGTTTTTATCCCGTAGTTCCCGAGCTACTGGGCCAAACACCCGTGTACCTTTGGGATTGCCGTCTTTGTTGATAATTACAGCAGCGTTATCGTCAAAGCGAATAGTCATACCACTATCCCTGCGGATGTTATGACGAGTGCGGACAATTACTGCCTCGATGACATCCGACTTTTTCACCGCCTGGTTAGGGATGGCGTCTTTGACAACAGCGATAATTTTGTCGCCGATGAAACCATAACGTCTGTTGCCAGCACCTAATACACGGATGCACATAATTTTTTTAGCACCGCTATTATCTGCGACATTGAGGTAAGTCTGGGGTTGAATCACAATTAGTCTCCCTTTTGGAGTTTTTAGTTTTGTAACCGGTGTTACGTTGTTGCCTTGGTACTCAAGATCTCTTTGACTTGCCAGCGTTTGGTTTTACTCAGAGGTCTAGTTTCTTGAATCCGCACGCGATCGCCGACTTTGCATTTACTTTCTTCGTCGTGAACCTTATAACGCCGGGTTTGAACTATAATTTTGCCGTACTTGGGATGAGGGGAGCGATTTTCCACAGCGACTACCACTGTTTTTTGCATTTTGTCGCTCACTACTAAGCCGACTCGTTCTTTGATAGCCATAATCTTTTACTGTTCTTCTTTAGTCCTTTGACTTTCTGCCCGTTTGCGCTCAGTCTCCACGGTTAGTAACTGGGCGAGGCGATGTCGGGCGTGTCCGAACTGATGAGGCTTGTCTAATTGTCTAGTTGCTTTTTGCAAACGCAACTGAAACAGTTGTTTTTTGACAGCGACAATTTCCTCAGCCAGTTTATCGTCACTTAATTCTCTAGCTTCTGAAATTTTGGGAAGAGGCATAACCTACTCCTGCTCCTGTGGTTGAGAACGCACAATAAACTTAGTTTTGATTGGCAGCTTGTTTGCAGCCAAGCGCATAGCTTCCCGAGCGATTTCTTCGGAAACGCCAGCGATTTCAAACATAATGCGTCCCGGCTTAACTACGGCCACCCAAAACTCCGGCGAACCCTTACCAGAACCCATCCGGGTTTCTGCGGGGCGCATGGTTATGGGTTTATCCGGGAAAATGCGAATCCAGATTTGTCCACCACGGCGAATGTAACGGGTCATAGCCCGACGGGAGGCCTCAATTTGCCGGGAGGTAATCCAAGATGGTTCTTGAGCTTGGAGCCCAAAATCACCAAAGTTAATACTGGAGCCACGGTTAGCTACGCCTTGCATGCGTCCGCGCTGTTGTTTGCGGAATTTAGTTCTTTTAGGACTTAACATGGTTCGTCATTGGTCATTGGTCATTGGTCACTGGTCATTGGTCATTGGTAAGGACTAATGACTAATGACTATCCTTCATTAGAGCGGTCTTCAAATTGCTGACGACGGCGTTGTTGTTGACGACGACGAGGTTCGCGCTCGCGTGTAGTGGATGGGGGGGGAGTTTCTTCTTGTCCCGGGATAATTTCTCCTTTAAACACCCACACTTTAATGCCCAGAATCCCGTAAATTGTTTTAGCTGTGCAGTAAGAGTAGTCAAT
This sequence comes from Umezakia ovalisporum Ak1311, assembly GCF_029891685.1. NCBI lineage: Bacteria > Bacillati > Cyanobacteriota > Cyanophyceae > Nostocales > Nodulariaceae > Umezakia > Umezakia ovalisporum. The sequence continues at coordinate 18,951 of NZ_JANQDJ010000041.1, forward strand.
ATCAGCCCGTAGGGTGTGTAAAGGTACTCTACCTTCACGAGTCCACTCTGTGCGAGCGATTTCTGCACCGTTGAGCCGACCACTGACTTGAATTTTAATTCCCAGAACACCAGCACGTTGAGCGCGCTGAATAGCTTGCCGTACTACCCGCCGAAACGAAACACGTCGTTCTAATTGTTGAGCAATGTACTCGCCAATCAGGGGGGCATCGGCATCAACTTTTTGGACTTCGACCACATTAATGCGAATTTGGCGATTGCTGCCGAGCATTTCTTGCAGTCCCATCCGCAGTGATTCAATACCTTGTCCACCGCGACCCACAACTACACCAGGTCTAGCTGTGTGTACTTCCAAGTCAATTTGGTCAGCTTTGCGCTCAATTCTAACTTCCGAGATCCCGGCGTTGTTTTGAGCAAGTCTACCCAGCTTTTGTTCTATGTATTTACGAAGTTTGTGGTCTTCTTGTAAAAGTTCTGGATAGCGTTCAGGAACTGCAAACCAACGGGATTGATGTTCTTGTGTAATACCCAGGCGAAAACCAACTGGATGAATTTTCTGTCCCACAAATGCTTCCTCTAAAATTTCTGACTTTACGCAATTTTTCGTGTCTGATAATTATTCGGCAGTAGCATCAGCAGCCACAGCCACGGTGATATGACACGTTGGCTTGCGAATTTGGTAAGCTCGCCCCTGTGCCCTTGGTTGAAATCGTTTTAGCACTGGACCTTGATTGGCATATGCCTGAGTAATTACCAATTTTGTTCGGTCTAAACCGGCATTGTGTTCGGCATTAGCAGCTGCACTTCTGAGAAGTTTCAATACTGGTTCACAGGCTCGGTAAGGCATGAATTCCAGTATAATTAGTGCTTCTCGGTAAGAAAGCCCCCTAATTTGGTCAAGGACACGACGCACTTTGTAAGGAGACATGCGGATATAACGAGCGATCGCTTTTACTTCAGTAGTATCAATAGCCATAATTTTCTCCTTTAGTCATTAGTGATTGCTCATTAGTCATCAGCTAAAGACTAATGACTAATAACTATCTCCCTGCTTTTTTATCAGTTTTGCCATGGCCTTTATAGGTACGTGTGGGGGCGAATTCTCCCAACTTGTGACCTACCATTTGTTCGTTGACAAAAACCGGAACGTGTTGTCGTCCGTTGTGAACAGCTATGGTGTGACCTATCATTAACGGCAAAATTGTCGAGGCTCGCGACCAAGTTTTAACAACTTGTTTTTCGTTTTTAGCGTTTAGCTTTTCAATTTTGGTAAGCAAATGGTCTGCTACGAAAGGACCTTTTTTTAGAGAACGACCCATAGTTTGACTTTGGAGTTTAGAGTTTAGATTTTGAATTAAAAATTTGAGAATTTTTGAAAATTTCGGATTTTGATTAATTAGGTGTCTGCTCAAGTCTCAGCAATTCTGGATACTTACAAGTCAACCCAATTTAAAATCCAAAATTTAAAATCTCAAATTCTATGACTGACGACCACCACGTCCACGTTTAGAAGATTTGCGGCGGCGACGGACAATCAATTTGCTGCTAGCCTTCTTGGGTTTACGTGTCTTGGCACCCAAAGCAGGTTTACCCCAAGGAGTGACGGGGCCTGGTCTACCAATAGGCGCTCTACCTTCACCACCACCGTGTGGGTGGTCTACAGGGTTCATCACACTACCTCTTACTTTGGGACGGCGACCCTTCCAACGGTTGCGTCCTGCTTTACCTGCACTCAGGTTTCTCGCATCGGTGTTGCCTACTTGTCCAATGGTGGCGTAGCATTCCCGGCGAATCCTCCGTACTTCTCCCGAAGGTAACTTGAGTGTGACATAGTTACCTTCTTTGGCAGCTACTTCAGCGTTAGCACCAGCAGCCCGGACAATTTGTCCCCCCTTACCGGGAGTTAATTCTACATTGTGGACGCTGGTACCCAAGGGAATGTTAGACAGTGGCAAAGCATTACCAACTTCAAAGGGAGAATCTGGTCCGGCAATAACTTTTGCACCCACTGGCAACTTGTTGGGATGAAGAATGTAACGTTTTTCTCCATCTTCATATAACACCAGAGCAATGCGGGCATTCCGATTGGGATCATATTCAACGGCTATGACTTCACCGGTAATATTACGTTTATCCCTTTTAAAGTCAATAATCCGATAAAGTTGTTTGTGTCCGCCTCCCCGACGACGACTAGTGATCCGCCCTTGGTTGTTACGACCTTTGGGGCGGTGTACGTATTCTGTTAGTGATTTTTCCGGCTCTGATTTGGTAATTTCAGAAAAGTCGGAAACAGTAACTTGCCGCGTACTAGGGGTATAAGGGCGATAAGAACGAGTACCCATTTTATTTTTATACCTCTGGGAATAGAACTTGTCTGATTTTCTCTTCGTCCCCAGGGGCTACAGTGACAATAGCTCGCTTGTATTGGGGCTTATAACCAATGAATTTACCAACACGACGCTGCTTGCGCGGTGGCATCATGGTATTAATTTTCACGACTTTGACTTGAAATAGGTCTTCAATTGCCGCTTTAATTTGTGGCTTGCTGGCCTTTGGAGTTACTTCAAATGTGTATTTGTTTTGCTCCATGAGGATGGTTGCCTTTTCAGTCACAATTGGGCGACGCACCAAGTCGGGAAGGTTGCGGGGGTCAAACTTAGGCACTATAGACCTCCTGAATTCTTGCTAAAGCTGATGCTGTGACAACAATTTTGTCTGCGTGCAACAAATCGTAAACATTTAGCTGGTCTGCTGCAATCAACTTTAAATTTTCGATATTGCGGGCTGACAAATAAACGTTATCGGCTTTTTGAACCTCAGACAAAATTAACAATGCCTTATTTTCCGGATCTGATCCCCAACGAGTTAGTGCTGAAACTAATTCTTTGGTCTTAGGCCGGGGTAACTCGTTGCCAAAGTCTTGTACCACAATCAAATCTTCGGCACGACTAACAAGGGCAGTTCGCAATGCTAAACGGCGTTCTTTGCGGTTTAACTTTAAGTTAAAATCTCTGGGTTTCGGACCAAAAGTCACACCACCACCACGCCACAGTGGTGAACGAATAGACCCTGCACGAGCCCGGCCAGTGCCTTTTTGTCGCCAAGGTTTACGACCACCGCCTCTAACTTCGGCACGAGTTTTTGTACTAGCAGTTCCTTGGCGAGAGTTGGTCATTTGTCTGACCAAGGCTCGATGCACAATATGAGATGCTGTTGATTCTTTAGCAACTTGTAAATCGAGGGTCGTCTCGCCGACTTGTTCGCCTTGCCAATTTTTAACTACACTTTCCACCATTTTTATGTCCTTTTGTGTTTTTGCCTAATGACTACTTACCAACTTTTTTTGCAGGCAGAATATTCACTAAGGACCCCGGTTTACCAGGAATGGCTCCTTTAATCAACAGTAAGTTGCGTTCCGGGTATACTCGCACTACAGTCAATTTGCGAATTGTGACGCGGGTTCCACCCAAACGTCCTGCCATCCGTTTACCCGGATAAACACGGCCTGGGGTTGTACCTGCACCAATGGAACCCGGCTCTCTATGGTTTTTGGAACCGTGTGACATGGGACCACGTCCAAAATTGTTGCGCTTCTGGTTGCCTGCAAAGCCACGACCAATACTGGTACCGACTACATCGACAATTTGACCTTCAGTAAAAATATCCGCCTTCAGTTCTTGACCTAAAGCATAATCACTAGGATTATCTGTGTGATATTCGTTTAAATGACGCAAAGCTGGAGCAGATGATTTTGCCAAGTGGCCCAGCAGAGGTCTATTCAGCGCCTTGGGTTTAACTTCGCCATAACCAAGTTGGATGGCGCTATAACCGTCGGTCTGTTTGGTTTTAATTTGTGTAACAGTGCATGGTCCGGCTTCAACAACGGTAACAGGAATGGATACTCCTGCTTCGTCAAAGACTTGGGTCATGCCCAGTTTGGTGCCGAGAATACCTACAGACACAGTAACTGGTTCTCCTTATATATACTTGCTGGTGTGGGAATCGGACTCTTGAGGACACTTTTACCGTTCTATAACTTGTATAAGTGCCCATTGAGGTTGGACGACCCTCGGAAATTTGGGGCAGAACATACTACACCATGTCTTTTAAGACACAATCAGCTGTGTCTTTACTGTTTGGTGAATCCGTTCACTTTCACTCACTTGGTCACCAGAACAGCCACAAGCTTTTTTCCACTGGGAAAAAATGACTTTTGGAATCAGAGCAATGCTTTTTAGCTTTGCGCTTTGTGCAGTAATGCTTTCGTCCAAGCAATTACCTAGGCACTTTCTGGAGGCAGTGCTGTGGGTGGTTTTACCGCCATCATTTACTACTGCCGCGACGGAGTGGGACTTAAGCGGTTTTTTCCACTCAGTATCCTTAGACTAAGGCCCATGCAATGCTTTTAAACTAACATTGCTGCTTAGTTTTTACTTCACTCAACACTTACTTTAACCTTAACCTTTAACCTTAAACTTAGTTTAAGATTTTCTTTGGTTTCTCAAGTCTAAAGGAGTGAATGTAGTTTAGAGTCGTTGATTGGCTTTGTTTATTGAGCCATCAACTTTAGTTGACCTGAGAGCTTTTCTAGTTTACCAGTCTCTGATAACTTTGAGCCAAGTTTATGCTTTTTCCAAGTCTATGATTAGCTGGCGACGCTACACCATGCCAATACTGACAGAGATTATGATAATTTAGTTTTTTCTCTTATAGTCCACGATCCACTATTATAAACTATCTATTAAGTTTTGTCCATGAAGATTTAAGAGATTTTTAGGCTCATGGTAACCAGGTGGGCTTTCTTGGCTCAATACTTTAACTTAATCTTGATTCAGAGTGAATAATAGAGATATCTAAGTGGGATAGGACGAAAGAAAATTTATGGCACTGATTACCACTGGCAACGCTTTAATCCGTGATTTGGAAAAATTTGGTTCTCTTGGTGTTTACGTACCTCTGGAAGGAGGTTTTGAAGGTCGATATCGCCGCCGACTGCGTGCAGCGGGCTATACCGATCTTCATATTACTGCTAGGGGACTGGGCGACGTAGCTGCCTATCTCACAGGAGTTCATGGAGTTAGACCACCTCACTTGGGCAAGAAAAGTACTGGTAGTGGTGCGGCGGTGGGTTATGTATATTATGTTCCACCGATTCTTACCTATAATCTGGAAAAGCTACCACCAAAATCAAAGGGGTTGGTGTTGTGGATCATAGAAGGGCATATTCTTTCTGATCAGGAAGTTGAGTTTTTAGCAACTATGCCTAGCTGGGAACCACGAGTAAAAGTAGTGGTGGAGAGAGGCGGCGATCGCATCTTCCGTTGGCAACCACTCAAAGATACATACTCTGTCGGCTATCAAGCTGTGTAATCAATTAACCGGGCGATGGCTACTTCTCAAACCTAAAGGCGGTGTCATCGCCCATGGAAACAACTACAGTTCAAAATCCGCATACTGTACAAAAAAGAATAATTTAGTTAACTCCCTACTTTCTCAGGCGTGAAGGTGACCAGAGCGAAAATGAGACGTAAATCTACCAGTAGATCCACTACTACTTCTAAATCTCCTGCTTTTCAATCTCCTGTTTTCAACATCTCCACCATTGCAATTTTGGCAGGGGTGCTGGTGTTGGGTATTGGAATTGGCATTGCCTTTAGCTCCACAACTACTTTAACTCCATCAAATGTGGCTTCTCGTGAATTCATAGATACCAAAGCCCCAAATCCAGAAATTTGTGTGCAATTTGGCGCTAGTGCCATGGTGATGGACGCGAGACTATTCGTGACTCTTAACCCGTTTAATGTTTATGTTGCTCAACCAAGTATGCGTCCTGGCTGTGTCCTGCGCCAAAATAACTGGGCAATTTTAGAACAACGCAAGCTTGTGTCATCTAACCAAGTGCGAGAATGTAGAAATCGCCTCAACACTTTTGGTTTTACAGGCAATTTGGACGGAGAAAACCCTGATATTAGATGTATTTACCAAAATCAGGCGGCGCAAAACTTTTTCACCTCTCAGCCAGGAGCAGTTACACAACCTCAAGAAACAGAAAGGTTTTAGTGCAATTGAGGAATTTTGCCAATTTACTAATTGGGTTTGGGTAGGGGTTGACCAAACTCAATCACCTTTATATTGGACACATTAGGCTCATAGTCAGGAACTAAGGGAACTAAAAAATTAGGATTTGTCCCAGGAGGAATGCTATTTAAATTAGTAGGTTGGGGAACAGTCACGGGGGGAACAATAGAATCCGGTAATTGAGACCCATGGCGGGGATTCAGGGGAGGTACCCTCACAAAGGGTTGCTGTGGGTTAAAATTTGTTACCTCTAGGGTGTTTGGTAACTGGAGACGACTACTTGGCCATGGATTTGGCAAAGACTGAAAATTTTCCCCTTGTGTCAAGGGAGTATAGCTAGTAATTCTGGGACGTAACACCCAGCGGGTGGAGTTTTGTGGGGAACTTGGTTGCAGCTGTGCTTGGTGAAAATCTACAGATTTGTCCGCTGCTAAATCCAGCACAATTCGAGTTACAGTTTCATTTAATTGAGCAACACGAATTCTTTGAATTGCTCCCACATAATTTTGGATGGTGGGAACGTAACCTAACTTAGTGTTTGGTAAATCCACAACCAGACGTGGTGGTTGGGCTAAATAGAAATATTCAGGAGTTGTCTTGGCTGAGAGGTGAATTTCTAATTCCATAGCCTCTGGGTGAAAGTGCCAATTATTTAATTTAGCTACTGGTGCGGCGACACTACTACCGGTGGGCAGAAAAATTACTGCATACAAACCTAATACCCATGGGCTGTATTGCCAAAATTCCCGAGTTCTTAGTTTACTGGACATTAATTTTTATTCCTTGTATTTTGAAATATGAAGCATTTTTTACTAATGAACCATAAGTATATCAATCCATATCAATCCCAAATCATATTTTCTGCCAACAGGTTACACCAACTTGATACAATTGCTAACAATTAAATCAGTTGCAACTAATACCACAGAAAATGTGCCCTCTTGGACAGCTATCCCCAGCCTGATGTGTAACGGCGAGTGTGTGAATGCAGAATCCTCACTTCTGTAGGTTCAAGATTATCAACTATGTAATCCCCAGGTTAGGTAATAATGTCTCAGTTTTTTAAAGGATATCTTGCCAGCTTAATTGATCCAAAATTAGTACCAACAGCAGTAAAAGTTGCATTGATAGTTGGTTCTATCTTGTTTACCATCAATCATGGAAGTGCTTTATGGCAAGGAAAAATGAGCCGCGATCGCTGGATATCTGCGGCCATAAGTTACTTAGTTCCCTATGGCGTTAATATTCATGGTCAGTATGTTAGTCGTTACCGCTCAAATTAAGTTGACAATCCCCACAGCTAGAAGCCGAGGGATTGTTGCTTCAAAGGAATTCCAGGGAATTTACCCTCAGCAATTTGCCTTTAATTAACATTAATCCTAGTAGTTTTACCAGTGGAAATAAGCAACAATAATCTTATGTCCTGCATGTAGGAATCTGTTGGAAAAGTATTGCAATTAAAATTAATAATTCCCCAACTTAACTTTATTATTCCCCCTTCCCTGGGGCTTTGCCTGAGCATTTCATTACCTATTCGGTCACACGCTACCATAAAAGAAACTATTTCGCCGCACCGAACCATGACAGAAAAGCAAACACGGCGCAATTTTTTAATTACCACTGTTGCTGTAGCCGGGGGTATTACAGCGACCAATGCTTTTCAAAAAGCTGCTACACCAACAGCAACTATGCCAGAACGAGTCCTAGGAGGTACTGAAGTAAATTTACCTATCTTCGGCTTGGGAGGTGCAGGACAAACCCCTCTATCGTGGCATGACAGACAAGGTGATGCTGAAGCCATTATTCAAAAAGCCTTGCAACTGGGTATCCGCTACTTTGATACAGCTGCTAGTTATGGACCTAGTGAAGATTATTTAGGAAAAGTGTTACCACCCCATCGCGCAAAAGTTTTTTTAGCCAGCAAAACTGATAAAAGAGACTATGATGGTGCATGGCGAGAATTGGAGCGATCGCTTAAACGTCTGAATACAGATTATCTTGATTTATGGCAGTTGCATCATGTCTCTTTTGCTTCAGAACTCGACACTATCTTTAGTCCCTCTGGTGCAATTAAAGCTTTAGAACAGGCCATACAGCAGAAGCTTGTACGCTTTGCAGGTATTACAGGACATCATGACCCAGAGATAATTGCCGAAGGACTGCGCCGCTATAGTTTCCACGCTACCCTAATTCCTGTTAATGCAGCCGACCCACATCACCCACGTCCTTTTCTTCCCGTAGTTATGCCGGTGGCCCAAGCAAAAAACGTTGGTGTAATTGCTATGAAAGTGCCGGCTTATGGTCGGCTATTTAAACCTGGTGGTTTAACAGGTATGCAGCAAGCTTTGGGATATACCATGTCTCAGCCTGGAGTTCATTGTTGCGTGGTGGCAGCGGAAAACACTACACAATTAGAGAATAATGTTAAGGTAGCTCGTGCATTTCAACCTCTGAGTCAAGCAGAATTGGCAGCCATGGCTCAACGTACTGCTAATATTTGGGAAGAAACTACTTTTTTCCGTACCTGGACTTAAGAACTGACATTGATTTAGGAAGTGGCATTCCACTTATGATGTCATATTTAATTTTCTGAGTCTAGGCTCTATGGTATGGGGATTGACATCAAAGTATTTAGCTGCTTGTTTCATATTAAAAGTCAGTAAGTTATCGTCTCCTAAACATTGAATGGTTGTGGGTTTATCTACTTTTAGATTTAAAGATTTCATCATTTCTAAAGCAAGGGCTTTAGCTAATAAAGGCGGAACAGAATTTCCTATTTGTCTAAATCCATGCCATTTTGTCACATGGAATCTAAACCAATCTGGATAAGAATGTAACCGCGCTGCTTCACGCACAGTTATACATCTGGGTCTGAAGGGATGTATGGGTCGAGGAGAAGTAAAAGCCCCTCGATTACTGGGTGTTCCTGCTCTCAAAGTATTACAAATTCCTTCAGGGTCAAGTTTACGAAAGCGGCTGATTTTTTCTGTTTTACCACAAGGGGTAGCTGCAAATCTGGTGATAGACTCTGAATTGTGCTTTGTTCTTAAACTGGATGTCAAGATTCTACAGTCGTAGTGACGTTGATATGAATAGTCATTATCTGTAGCACCAATTCCACGAAGTAGCCAACCATAATCACTGGGCTTACCAAAGTCTGCAATTACCCAATCACGTTGATAAAATTCGTCGTATTTTTCTATTTCCGGTAAGTCTTGCAGAGCATCCCAAACTGTGGGAGTTAAGGTCAGTGGCGTAGGTAAGTTGAATTTATTTTCTTTAGCGGGTTGAGTAATTGGCTGTGGGTAATTTGGTAATTCTAAGTCATGACGACAACCGAGAATAAATAACCTTTCCCGATTTTTTGGTACTCCAAAATGAGCAGAGTTTAAAACTTGATATTTTTGATGAAGCTTGTAACCATTGGTGGTAAATATATTAATTATTTTGGCAATAAATTCTTGGTGTTTTTCTGTTGTCATACCCTTGAAATTTTGCATAACAAAAAACTTAGGCTGTAGTGCTAATACTAATTTAATATAATGAAATACCAGGGAATTTCTAGGGTCTTCAAAACAATGTTTACCTATAAATGAAAACCCTTGACATGGAGGACCACCAAACACTACATCAATTTCCCTAGGGCCAATAGATGAATTTTCTCTAATTTCTTGACTGGTAATTTCTTCAACAGGTTTACATAAAATAGTCCAAAAAGGAAAATTAAACTTATGTGTTGCACAGTGGATGGAGTCTATTTCTACAGATACAAGTACATCAAAACCAGCTTGTTCAAAACCAAGGGTCATCCCACCAGCACCAGCAAATAAATCCACTGCAATCGGTCGTTTTTGAAGATTGTTTTCTATATAAGTCATGACACCTCTAATCCAATATTGGAGAGAGACTATTAATCATTTGTGTGTATAGTTACAAAAAACATAGATAAATATCCCATGTCTTTCCTTTGTGGGGAATAACCCCCAGAGAGGGAATACACACAAAGTTTTGATTATTTCTTCTGCCCAAATTAGCATTCCGTTTCCATAATGGATTTTGACCTATTACTAAAGTCCTAATGCCACACTCCACTAAATGAGCAATAATTAACCCACTGGCTTTATGGAAATAATCATCTACTGGGAAATTCGGTTTTTTAGTTAAACTCTGTAATTATTTAGAAATCTTTTGATGTGCGGGTAGTAAAGATTGTAACTGAGCTTTTCTTTGATTGTCATAACCATTAAAGGTGAAGCCGATACCCTCCATAATATTGACGCTGTGTACTTCAACTTAGGAGAACAGAGCAACAAGGCTTGAAATAATACAACCAAGCCCTACCCCTATACCAAGGTGTCGAGGACAAGAGAGGTGAAGCCCATACTACATACAACATCGGTTTGGCGGAAGATGTCCAGGGGGAAGGTTTAATTGGCTTCACTAGGGGGCTAATGTATGCAGGTTCCCCTCGGTTGGTGGTGTCTTTGTGGAAGGTTGATGACCAGGCTACTGCTGAGTTAATGCAGGGATTATACACCCAAGTTTTACGCCAGGGTCTACATTTTTTGTCAATTCGGTAGCATTTGTAAAATTTCTCCAGCCGCGCGATCGCACACTCCCAGGTCTCCCAAACATTGCCGCATTTCAGCATAATCTGCCAAAGTTTGCTGACGACGCTGAGAATTGAGCAGTAATTCCATTGATTCTTGAATAATATTTTCTGCGGTGGCCTGCTCTTGTAATAACTCTGGAACAATGGGTTTCATCACCACTAAATTCGGTGGGGAAGCAAACACTATAGACCCTCTGAGAATTTTCCGAGCAATCCAAACAGTAATGGGATTGAGTCGATAAACTACGACTTGTGGGACATTTAATAAAGCCAATTCCAGATTCACTGTACCAGATTTACTAATGGCAAAATCAGCTGCGGCAAACACTTCTTTTTGTTGATCAGATACAACTGTCGCCCGCAAACCATAACTGTGAATTGCCTCTGTAATCGGCTGTCTGTAAGTTTCTAGAGATAAGGGAATCCAAAAATGAACTTCTGGTAATTGAGCTTGAATAGTTTGAGCAGCTTGAAAAATCACCGGCAAAAGATATTTTAACTCTTGACGGCGAGAAGCAGGGAGCAGAGCAATGGCTTTTTGTTCTGGGGGAATTTGCAATTGAGACCGGGCTTGTGAGCGACTGGGAGCATCTTGCATCCGGTCAACTAAGGGATGGCCGACCCAGGTAACTTCTGCCCCATGCTCACGAAAATAACGGGCTTCTTCTGGGAAGATAGCCAAGAGTTTATCTGTAAAACCAACAATTCGCGATGTATTACTTAGACTAACTGACCAAGCCCATTCTTGGGGAGCGATGTAATAAACCACTGGTACTTGTGGTAAATGCTTTCGCATATAAGTACCAATACCTAAGTTAGGCCCCATATAATCAATCAGCACCACTAAGTCAGGGGGATTTTGTTGTAAAAAAGCCATCCCTCGGCGTTGTACCTTAAGAGTGGGAAAAACATAAGGCAAAGATTCTATCAAACCCATGGAGCCGATACCACTGGTCTTACCCAAAATAGTGGCTCCTGCGGCGGCCATTTTTTCCCCACCCAGTGCCACAATTTCTAATGGCAAACTCGCCGCCGCAGCCTGACGCTTGATTGCCTCAATCAGCAATGAGCCTTGCAAATCGCCAGATACCTCACCAGTGCTGATAAATATCCGCATTTTATCATTGGTAAAATTTAAGTTTTAACGTTTCAATCCTAGGCCAACACCATAAACCTTTTTCTTTGTGGGAGTAGGGCGTTGACCCACCTAACATTTTCATAGGCGAAGACCCACGCCGATACTGTCAAATTATACTCTCTAACTCCTAACAAATAAGTTTAAGACTCATCACTTGGGGCTAATTTTCCCTTTCCTGGAATTAAGCCCCGTCTTCCCGGCATTTGAGAAAGTAGCAAGAAACGACGCAGATTTTGCAGTTGTTCCGTATCTCCCAGATGTTCGAGCTGTTCCAAAGCGTCCTTAAAACTTAAACCAGACCGATACAGAAGCCGGAAAGCTTTTTTGAGAACTTGTAAGTCGTTGGAGTTCATACCCGAACGTTTTAGTCCTACTAAATTTAGAGTTCTTACCCGTGCTGGATTTCCCTCTACTAACATATAGGGAGGCACATCTCGGTCAATACGTGCCATACCCCCCACCATTGCGTGTTGACCAATGCGAACAAATTGATGCACTCCCAAAACTCCACCCAGCCTGGCGCGGGACTCTATATGAACATGACCTGCCAATGCCACTGAGTTAGGAATAATTACATAATCTTCAATTACGCAATTGTGAGCTACGTGTACATAAGCCATTAATAGATTATTATTGCCTATCACCGTAGCCTCACCCGCACCAGTGGCGCGGTTAATGGTGACATATTCACGAATTGAGTTATTGTCACCAATTTTCACCCAGGAAGGTTCTCCGACAAACTTGAGATCCTGGGGTTCCATACCAATGGCTGCCCCTGGAAAAATTTGATTTCGCGCCCCTATCTCACAAGGCCCTTCTATAACCACATGAGCGCCAATAATTGTTTCTAAGCCCACTTTGACATGGGCTCCAATCACAGCATAAGCACCGACTTGCACCGTTGGGTGGAGTTCCGATTTTGGATGAATTACAGCAGTTGGATGAATAAGCGTCTTCAAGGGTCAATCTCCAGAACTTTGTTGAAGTGCTGAGTGTGTAAATGTGCAGTTGCCTAAAATGTCGAGCAAAGCAAGTTATGTGTAAGGGCGGCGAAAGTCAAAAAACGAGGAAATGCTGTAGTGGGTTATTTTTTACGGCTGTTCTTATTTATTTAGGTCTAAGTCAAGAGTAAATCACGGCTTTACCCATTATTACCACAGCAAGTTTTTAGTTAATGAGAGAAAACATTAATTCGCCTTCACTAGCGAGTTGACTGTTCACCTCAGCACGGGCTTGTACTTTAGCGAAACGACGTTGTTTAATGAACAACAGTTCCACGGTCATCACTAGCTGGTCTCCTGGTAATACTTGCCGACGAAAGCGCACCTTATCAATACCGGCAAAAACAAATAGTTTATTTTCAAACCCCGGTTGTTGTTTGAGAATAATACCCCCTACCTGTGCCATAGCCTCAACAATTAGCACTCCTGGCATCAGTGGTTGTTCCGGGAAATGTCCTTGAAACTGGGGTTCGTTGACGCTGACATTTTTAATGCCTACGGCCAGTTTTCCTGGCACATAGTCAATTATTTTATCCACCAATAAAAAGGGGTAACGGTGGGGCAGGAGTTTTTGAATTTCTACAGATGAAAATGTGGTTTTAATTTCGGCGTTCTGTTCTGCGGTAGATGTGGTTACGCTACTATCGGGACTATTCACTTCAGTGACGATGGCCATTAGGGGTATGTTGATTTTTAATTAATGAAATAAGTAGGCAGGAGTTCAAACCTGTAACAAATTGAAATTTTAGACTTTACTCACTTGCAGTTGTAAAATTTTCCGAGCCAGTTGAATGTGTAAATTATGGCTGGCTTTATATGCTAAAAAGTGAGCTTGGGGAAAAGTTCCCAATAAACTCAAATCTCCTACTAAATCTAATATTTTATGACGAACTGGTTCATTTTCAAATCTTAGTGGTGGATTTAGCCAACCTCCATACCCACAAACTAGAGCATTGTTTAAGCTACCACCTTTAATTAAACCTGTTTTTTGTAAGTGTTCAATTTGCTGTAGTAACCCAAAAGTGCGAGCAGGGGCAATTTCTTCAGCAAAATTGGCACTCAATGACCAACTGTGCCATTGGTTACCAATGGCGGATACTGAAAAATCAATTTCGTAGCTAAAACGGGTTTTTGATGCTGGAAGGGCGCAAACAAAAGCATCATTGTCATGGATCCATATTGGCTCTTTCACCACCAAAGCAACTGGGTTGCTAATTGCTTGTGATACCAAGCCCACTTGAGCAATACTGTGTGTCCAAACCTGGGCAGAACCATCTAATAGTGGTACTTCTGAGCCATCAATTTCAATTCTGGCATTATCGACACCCATGCCCCCAAGGGCCGCCAATAAATGCTCCACTGTGCGAATACAAACCTCACCCCTACCCAATTGAGTTGAAAGAACAGTTTGATTTACTGCTGCAACTTGGGCGGGAATGATGGGTAAATCCGGCAAATCCACTCTAACAAAGTAGCGACCACTACCAGCTTCAGCGGGTAAGATGCGTACATGGGTACTCACACCATTATGCAGTCCTACTCCAGATTGGCTGATTTCTGCCGCTATGGTGTGCTGTTGCATGAGGTAAAAGTTAGTATATTTTGATTTGTATGATTCATAGGACTGCAAAATGCAACTGCCAGCCCCCAATGGAAATAGTATTGAGGAAAACGTAACAATTAGCAAGGGCTTAATGCCCCTTCACAGAGGTGGGTTTTTTACAGAGAGATTTATAACAGGGCTAGACTTGGCAGACAAGGAAGGAAAGTGGACAGGGAAGAAGAAGCAAGAAAAATTAAAACCCATATTAAATGATTGTGAATTAGAAGCGGCAGAAACCCAAGTCGGACTGAAATTGGCAATGAAATGTGAGCTATCACCTAACGCATCTGTCTTTACCGGAAGTGACAGGTTTGGCAACTTGGAGTTTTGGAATGGTAATGACAGGCTCAAATCAAAAATAATTACCAAAAACCATTACCAAAAACAATTAAAGAGACGCTTCTTGAAACGTCTCTACTTTTTTGTACATTCTTGTCAAAGATGACCAATGAGGACTTAGAACCTTTCCCCAATGCCAAAATTGATGCGACTATCACCATCATTGTTAATGCCATAGTCAATACGAATGGGCCCTAATGGCGATTGGACACGCACACCCAAGCCATAGCCGTAGCCACTACCGTTTTTGTTGAGTACGTCGGCGGCTTTAGTTGTAGTTCCTAAATCACTACCGACATCAAAAAACATTGCCCCACTGACTACTGAGAACACAGGGAAGCGATATTCAACAGATGCTTGTAGGTAACTACGTCCACTGGTTAAAGCTCCTTCTTCGTAACCCCGAACCGAGTTGCTACCACCAAGGGTAAAAGCTTCATAGGGAGGTAGGTCACCTAGAACTGTACCGCCTTGCAGGTTGAATGCCAGAGTTTGTGCCCCCGGAGCAAAATTAGTAAACTTAACTGGTATGTATTGACTATAACTACCGCGTAATCGAGTCAGGAAAATATTACCTAGTCCTAAAGGTACAGATTGGTCAACCCCAAAACGCAAAAAAGAACCCGTAGTTGTTTGCAAAGGGTTATTACGGAGGTCCCGCTGGGCCCCTAGTTGTAATAACATTAAATCATCTTCACCTTCCCCTGAGAAGGTGAGTGGCACTTGTTCTCCGGGGGCTCCATTTTGGAACACGGCTCCTTGTGGTGTGAGATTACCATCGGCATCACGGGCAGAAACTCGCTGATATTGTAATCCTGCTGAAGCAGTCCATTGCGATCTTTCATAGGGATTAGGAGATAATGGACGGGTAAAAGTGACACCACCACCAAGGCGAAGAACACGGGGGCGATCGCCTTCCGGCTCTCCTGGTTGAAATGTCCTAATCTCATTATCCTGTCCATCAAAAACCAATGAGATGGAACTGCGGCGAAACAGATTAGTTGTATAAGAAGTTCTATAGGGGTCTCCTGCGATCCAGGGGTCTGTAAACCGGAGGTCAAACAGCAGTTCCCGTTGTCCCAATTGTACTTCTGCTCCTAGGTTTTGATTTCTTCCCCCCAGGTTTTGTTGCTGATAACTCACAGTACCAAATAGTCCACTGGCAGAACTGAACCCAGCTCCCGCCGCAATTGAACCAGTACTACGTTCGGTGACATTGACGATGACATCAACTTTTGTGGGGTCTGTACCGGGATCAAGGGATACATTGACATCTTCAAATAGCCCCAATGAAAATAACCTTTGTAAGTCTTTTTGTACTATGTTGCGGTTAAATACATCTTTTGGACTTAACTCTAATTCTCGCTGAATTATGTATTCCTGTGTTTGACCCTGAATTGGTTCTCCTTTCTCGTCTGTGTCCCGACCTTCGCGATCGCGAAACCGCACTTTAATATTTTCCACCACACCCTCGGCTACTTCCAGGGTAACAACCCCGGTTTGCGAGACTTGTGGTGAGCCGACGACGTTTGCTAGTACGTAACCTTTTTCTTGATATTTTTCGGTTAACTTTTTGATACCTTCTTGCAATTCCCGCAGGTTGAGGATTTGACCATATTGCTCACGAAAAACTTCATCCACAGTACTAGGAAGTAATACAGAAGGAACATCAGTTTCCGGATTAGCTTGTACTTCTACTTTCGTCAGGACTGGGTTGGGCTGGACGATAAAGTTCACCCGCACACCCAAAGGTGTATCCTCTGGTACTGCTTGAACGTTGGCGAAGAAGCCAGTGGCAAAGATGGCGTTGATATCTTGTTGCAATTGAGAGCGGGTTGTTATCCGACCTGGTTGAGTACGAATTACTCTGTAAACTTGATTTTCCAATTCCGGTGACAGTTGTCCTTGTTCAGGTTTGACAAGTACTTCTGATACCAACACCCGACGTTCATCGCCATTGGGTGTAGGGTTGGGAGTGTTAGGATTTTGTTGATTGGGGGTAGTTTCAGGTGTCGGTGAGGTACTCCCCTGGCCAAGGACTGGAGGTATTTCGGAAACCGAATTAAGCTTTTGAGTGAGGAAATTTGAGGCTGTCTCAGAGGTTTGGGCAATTGGCGGCGTTGTCAAGGTGGGGATTACCACCTTTGATGTTGTCTTCTCCCCTGATTGTCCTGGAAAAACTTTGACAAGGGATTGAACCTTTGTGGAGTTGGAATGAAATTCAAATTCCAAATTTTCACTTTCAGGTGTGAAAACCCCTGGAATCTGTTCTGAACTATTAATAGTTTGGGCATTGCCACTGAGGGAACCGCCTAGGGGTGCTGCAATTGCTACGGCCACTACCCATACAGGAGTTAAACGCATTTTATTTAAATTCCTCTTCACATCCACACACCATCACAAGGCAATTATGGTCTTTAGCAAAAGATATCAGGTCAAAATAAAGTTTTTACTATTGCCTATTTACTTAATCAGTTCAAAGACATCAGTGAAAATCAACTTTGTTTTGACAAATTTAAGTTTTACTTTCTACTGCTTGTAGCACTCGTTGTAAAACTTCTTGGTAAGCATTCTCTACATTCCCCAAGTCCCGACGGAAGCGGTCTTTATCCATAACCCGCTCTTGGGGGTCTGCTTCCGCTGTATTCCACAAACGGCAAGTATCAGGGCTAATTTCATCCGCCAAGATGATCTGCTGTTGTGAGTCCAAACCAAATTCTAGTTTAAAATCCACTAGGGTAATGCCACACTGCTGCCAAAAGCCACCCATAAACTCGTTGACCTGCAATGCAAGATGATGAATGGTATCTAGTTGTTCCGGTGTTGCTAGTTCTAGCAGAAATAAGCGATCGCGTGTTAACAGTGGATCTCCTAATTGGTCGTTTTTGTAATAAAACTCTACCAAAGGTTGTTTGAGAACTGTGCCCAACGGTAATCCTGTTTGCTGACACAGACTACCAGCCGCAATATTTCTGACAACTACTTCTAGTGGCAAAATCTTGACAGCCTTGACTCGCATTTGATGCGGTTGAGGCGTGTCAATATAGTGTGTTTTTATACCATGGGCTTCTAGCTGCTGAAATAGCTGGCTAGAAATGCTACAGTTAATTTTTCCTTTGTCGATAATACTGCCACGTTTCTGGGCATTAAAAGCAGTGGCATCGTCTTTGAAATCAGCCAACAAGACTTCTGGATCGTCTGTTGTATAAAGAATTTTAGCTTTGCCTTCGTAAGCTTTGGAATAAACAGACATGATACTCAAGTTTTCGGCAGTGGGCTATTTTCGCCGTTTCAGGCCTAACTATTTTATCTTTAGTTATTGAATATCCGCCATTGGCAGTGAGTTGGCTATGGTTTCTTGGCTGATATCCAGTACGTATCAAAGGATGAGGGCAGAGGCTAGGGAGCGATGATCTAACAAAATCGTGTTGCTCCCTAGTTAAGTTAGCTAAATTTTCTGAGTTGCCATTTGTTCAGAGGAAACCCAAGCACAATGGAAACCAAAGGGTACACGTTGAGGAAGAATAACCCGGGCTACAGGTTCGGATGTGATGTTTTGGGCATTTAAAATTAGTAATTCTGACTGATTGGCAATAGTATCGTGAATGTAAGTGATTACCCAACCATCATCTTCAACAGTTGCTCCAGGACGAGGAACAAACACACATTCACCGCCAAAACGACCACGCCCAAAGAAACAGCTTTCAGTAGTGCCTTTTTCTAAATCATATTTTTTGACCCCATCAAGCAAGGGTTTGGGACTGGCGTAAACTGCCCCTTGTCCAGCGTAGATGTAACGCATTTTGCGCCCAACGAACTGATCATTAATTCGGGGGAATTCTGTAACTTGATTGTCAAGCAATTGTTCCGTGATAGCTCCTGTTTTCAGATTAATGCGCCAGCGACACATTTTCGCAATTTCGTTCTCAGAACTGTTACCGCTGTCACTATCATCGGGAATTAAGAGATTAGTTGAAGGCATCCGCAAACCTAACAGAACTATCTCCTCTCCTTCTTCGTAAGCATTGACAGTATGATAAACCATGCAAGTTGCCACTTCAAACCAGCGTAGAGTGCTGTTATTCCCATGACGTAGCATAATGCCAATACGACTTTTACGTGTGGCATCAAATGCTAGGGGAATTCCACCTTTGATCATTTGTCCCGGCTTGAAGGTGAGGGGCATATCCAAGAAAATTGAGTAATTTTCCGTAATAGCAAAATCATGCATCATTACAGGCGCAGGTAACTCAATGGGGACAATGCGAGTAATTTCCCCTTCTGCTGTGACTACCCCATAGGATAGGTAAGGTGGAGCAATGGGAGAAAAGCCGAAAAACATCATTTCTCCGGTGACAGCATCTATTTTGGGATGAGCTGTAAAAGCACAAGTGAGTTGATTGTTAAAGGTGTAGGCGCCAACGGTTTCTAGGTCTGGGACTCGAACATGATGGGGTACTCCCGCCTCACACAAGACTAAAAGTTTCCCACTATGCCAAATTACAGATGTGTTGGCAGGATTTTTAATCATGATGTCGTAAGGCGAGTCAAACCGAGGTAGGTTGAGTAAACCTGGCCAAATTGCTTTGCCTTGTTGTTTTTCAATTTTTAGGGTTTCCGTCTCAACGTAGCGGTTAAGGTAGCTAGCTTGACCATTTTTGATGTTTACTCCATGTAACATACCATCACCATCAAACCAGTGATATAGTCCAATCGGTGGGAAGAGAGGATTGGGGGAAATGCGTAAAAACATTCCCGATAATTCTTGGGGAATTTGGCCAATGACGGGCAAATCATCAGCGGTAATTTCTTCTTTAACCGGGGCAAAGTTCTCTTGTAAAAACAACCTATTTAAGGTTTTTTGAATCTCCTTGATTTCCGGAGGTTCAATTTTATCAATCAGCTGACTCATCACACGGTAAGGTGTATCTGAATAGGCACCTTTTTTTTGTACTGCATCGCTAGTTGGGATTTTCGGTGTAGCTAATTTCGCTAGAAATTGCGGATCGAGAAAAGCACTTAGTAGGCGTTGTCTAAGGGCTAGTTGGCGATTTTCTCTTTTGGGTATGCTGACTAAAAGTTCTGTTTCGATACCTTCTAATACTGAATCGAGGGCAATTAATGTTTCCAGTAATTGACATAGTTCATCATAATCTTCATCACTGGGATTAGTTCCTAAGTATGCTTGTAAGCAGCTGTAAGCTTCCTGACACTGGACTGGTTCACCTGCTAATAAAGGTTTGATTTCTGAATTTTCTGCTAGTCCTTTTTGATGGGCTAGTTGCTGCAAATATAGTAGTTCTCCTGGTTCCAGGACTCCATCTAACCAGGCAACACCAAAGAGCACTTTTAACAATTGTTTATCATCTTTGATTTGAGCAACAAAAGCTGATTTGGGAATCCCTATGTCAAAATTTTCGTGGCGCTTGGCTCGACGACGGATGTTTTTTTCGCCGTTATATAAGGTATTGACACCATCGCCTGTTTTGATGATGATATATAAATCGGGTTCGCCTTCAAGAATGCCTTTAAAGTCTTTTTCGGTGTAATTTATTTCAAATTTGCCTTCGCTATTTGTGATTGTTTTCCCTAAATTATCATCCTTGAACATATCCTTATCAAAAGCTTGAACGATAAGATTAGGGATACCTAAACCGGTCTCAGAGTCGTAAACTTTCCCCGTAATTTTATATGACATTAGAAATCTCTCCTTAAGAACGACAACCACTCTATGGGTAAATAAGGTTACAGTATATATATATACTATAATTTCTAATGTAGGAGAGGCAGAAACCATGGCATAGACTACCCACTGAAAATGGTCGCTTAGTGGAAAAGGTTATGTTAATATACTGCAACGTCTGCTATTCCTTATGCTTTAAGTTCTCTACAATCTCTGGTAGCCATTGATCCGAGACCTGGGAAAAGGGAAATATAGGGTGAAAAACCTTGTCCTATATACCTTTGAGCTTATTTAACTCTCCCGGTGTCACCAACAAGAAGACAAAAAAATAGAATTTATGTTGCATATGGAATTTGGAGAATCTATTTCTGGGAAATACCTCGAAGAGTAACAATATTTAAATAATATGGAGAAAAAGTAATGAACAAAGATGATTTTCTCTATCCTCGTGGACGCTACTATGGTCATGTAAAGCCTGAAAACTTGGTTTTTAATGCCAATTTGCAGGAATTTGCTCAACGTATCAGTTACATCTGTAATTTAGAAACAGGTGGTAAATTAACCCCAGATGAAGCTTACGAAGAAATCAAAGCTTTGTGGCAACAGTTGAAAAGAACAAAACAACAACTGCAAATTGGCGACAATCCCTTTGAAGATAATGATAAGGACAGTAAGAGTTGAGACAGAACAATTAGCAGGGTTATTTCATAACTATGACTACTCATACACCATTTCCACACTTTGGAGTGGTGTTTTTTCGTGGTTCAATATGTCATGAAAATAACAGCTTTTGATAATAATTTTGGAGCTGAGAAGTGGCGGCTGACCATCCCCACTTTTCTGCTTCCCTACGGGCATTTTGACGGATAACTTCTCGTTCTTGTTTGTGTTCTAGCAAACTGACAGTAGCATTAATGGCATCTTGAATATCTGCTGTTGGTTCAAAAAGACAGCCATTTACACCGTCTGTGACAATATCAGGAATTCCCCCAGAACGGGCTGCTACCACTGGACATCCAGATGCCATTGCTTCTAGCAAAACTAAGCCTAGTGTTTCTGTACGAGAAGGAAAAATAAAGGCATCAGCACTAGCAAAGGCAGAACCTAATTCTTTCCCAGTCAGATAGCCAACAAAATGGGTGGGAGTGCCTGCAAAATGTTTCTCTAGTTCTTGACGGTGGGGTCCATCACCTACCAATGCCAACCGGGCACCGGGAATGGCTTGTAATATAGGCTTAATACGCTCAATTTCCTTTTCGGCGGAAAGACGACCAACATACAACAGCAAGGGACTGTCTGGGTGATTTTGAGACAGCCGCGATCGCATCTCTAAACTAGCTAAATCAGGATGAAATAATTCTGTATCCACACCCCTTTGCCATAGATTTACCCGTTCAATACCGTGTCCTGTTAATTCTTCCATCATCACTGTGGAGGTGCAAAGATTCAAAGCTGCTTGATTATGAGCGCTTTTTAGCAATTCCCACAGAAAGCCTTCGAGCATTCCTAAACCGTAATGCTGGAGATATTGAGGTAAGTGGGTATGGTAGGAAGCTACCAGGGGGGTATTGAGCATCTTGCTATAAAAAATCCCAGCTAATCCTAAAACAGCTGGATTGACGACATGAATAATATCTGGTTGAAATTTTTCTAGAGCCTGTCCAATAGCAGGACGGGGTAAGGCCATTTTTAACTCTGGATACAATGGCAGAGGAAAGCCACTAACGCCGTAAACTTTGGCTCCTTTATGTTCAGTAATCCCACCATCAGGAGCAAACACTAGTACTTGGTCACCATTACGCTGAAGATGGTCAACAGTATGGCGCAGGCGCGTTACTATTCCGTCAATCTTGGGGAGAAAGGTTTCAGTGAATAGGGCAATTCTCATAAAAAAATATACAAGCAGATAATCCCAGATTTTTTGGCATTGCCTTCAATAGTCCGCAGACCACAGGTCTATGGTTAACTCAGGCCTGTGAGGTGAAAGTGGGCATCCTGCCCACAAAATACATAAAAATGGGGAGGATGCCCAGAAAATACATAGTTGATTAGTTGATGAACAGGAAAAATCAGCTGTTTATCATGTTTTGCTAAGACATGACAAACAGTTTTTAGTAGGCTTTAACTTAATTTCTGTGCCAAGAAACCTTGGGCAGAATTTGCTTGGTATCAACTCGTTTTCTATACTTGACAGCAAAGTTTAACAAAGAATCAAGCAAGGAATCAGAGAGATAGTGGGGCTGCAAACCTAAATCTAAGAGTTTAGTATTTTTAGCGTTGAAGTAATGTTCTTCTTTTTCAACTCTGGGGTTATCCAGATGATTGATTTCTACATTCAGTCCCAGAGCATTCCCAGCTTTTTTGACCATTAACGCTAGGTCACCAATGCTGAATAATTCAGTGAATTGGTTAAATACCCGGAATTCCCCCCCTTGGGCTGGGGTGGCGATCGCTAGTTCTATACATCGCACCGTGTCGCGAATATCCAAGAATCCACGAGTTTGTCCACCTTTACCGTAGACGGTAAGAGGGTGGTCGATGGCAGCTTGAATACAAAAACGATTTAGCGCTGTGCCAAACACCCCATCATAATCAAGGCGATTAATTAACATTTCGTCCATGCCGGTTTCTTCGGTGAGAACGCCATAAACTATCCCTTGATTCAAGTCTGTGGCCCGCAGTCCCCAAACACGGCAAGCAAAATGGATATTGTGACTATCATGTACTTTGCTCAGGTGGTACATTGAACCAGGCTGCTTTGGATAGGGTAGTGTATCCTTGCGACCGTTGTGTTCAATTGTGATGTACCCTTCCTCAATGTCAATGTTGGGTGTTCCATATTCACCCATTGTTCCCAGTTTGACCATGTGGCAATCTGGAAAATCTTCTCGCATGGCGTAGAGCAAATTTAATGTGCCGACTACGTTATTGACCTGAGTGAGAACGGCGTGTTCTCGGTCAATCATGGAAAAGGGTGCAGATCGTTGTTCACCAAAATGCACTAGGGCGTTAGGTTCAAATTGGTGTAAAACTTTCTTGAGGAATTCGTAATTAGTAATATCGCCAACGAATAGGTCGATAGATTTACCTGTCAAATCTTGCCAGCGCTGGAGGCGTTGCTGAATTGGTGCAATGGGAGTCAGAGTTTCGATCCCCAATTCATTATCCCAGTGCCGCCGCACCAAACTATCTAAAATTCCAACCTCATAACCTCGGTTGGAAAGGTAAAGTGCAGTTGCCCAACCGCAATAACCATCACCACCAATAACCAGGACTTTCATCTTTACCAGTTTTTACTCGCTGATAGCTAAATCTACCAGGTTTGTGTACCTTATTAACCATGATTCTTGTAAAAATCCATCACTCTGGGCTTTGTCGTGACCTTCTCATCTACTCCTACCGCCGAATTTGGTACTGATGGGCAATGTAGTAGAACAAATGATAATAATCTGAAAATTGTTGGTTCTGGCTTCGTGCTTGCCAGTGATATTCCACTTGATCTTGAGTGAGGCTCAATTTCATTGAAGTTATTTGCTGGTCACTTTCCACCAGTAGCACTCCGGGTACACCTTGGGCTGTGTGAAAGTTGGGGTTGATTGTCGTTTTACTATTTTGTCTTATGGATTCAGGTAGCCGATTCCCAGCCCATGCCCGAATTTCCACAGAGTTATTTCTTGGTGATACCAATACAATCCCGTCATTATTTGCCGTTGATGGCAAAGGGTTCCAATTGCTGGGATATGGAAACTGAAAACCATAGCGGGAATTATTATAAGTGTTCCATGTCACGTGAGTAATGGAGAAGGTGGTTGTACTACAACTCCACAGACTCAATAACAGCACAGTGTTACTGCACAATCTTTGAATTTTAGTATAAATATTTTTTCTTAACCTACAGGTTTTTACTGTAGTAATAGACATGATTATATTTATTGTTAAAGTCATTTATTTTGCATAATTAAGATATATTTTGATTTTTATGAACAAATCGCTGTATTTTTATTACTGCCTAATTATACGGTAAATCATGAGCAAAGGTTTCAGAAGTAACTCAGTTTTTTCACTATTGCCCTCGCAAATCATTGATTAAATGTAAATAAATGTAACAAAAATACCGTCAAACCGTTTTAACGTCTTGACAACAGAGGAAGCAACGGATAACGTAATATACATACCCGGGTAAGGCCGTTAAAGAGTGATATGCAAACTAAGCAAAAGGTTACTTTGTATCTGTCGCCAGAAATTCATAAGAAACTGAAGATTCGTTCAGTTATTGATTCCGAACCGATGTCAAACCTTGCGGAACGTGCCCTAGTGTTCTACTTAGCTAATTCAGAACTAGTTGAGGAAACCGTTGAAGCTTCTGCTTGTGGAAGAACGCACCGCATTTACTCCTGTCCAGATTGTGAGAGTTCATTAGTATTACGTGATGGAGAACTGATTGCCATGAGCAGTCAACCAGGAGTGCTTACCGAGCATCTATCCATTGACGAAATGGAAAAAGATGAAACTCATCCCAAGGGTGAGGAAGAATTGGTTCCTTGCTAGGTAAGAATGGTGAATGAACAATTCACAATTCGGTTGCCGCAACCAAGAAACGATGTCTTTACTGTATAAGGTCTCAAGCAGGTCGATTGTATGAAAGAAGAGCTCAATATCTTAATTCAAGCTCAATATCCTCTGATCTACCTTGTGACCTCCGAGGAAGAACGGGCGGAACAGGCAATTTCCATAATCGCCCAATTATTAAAGCCCCAACGCCGCGTATACGTCTGGACAGTAACTCACGGCATCGTGGAATATGGTCAACCCCGGAACGTCACCCAACACAATACTGTTTCTCCCGAAGCTGCTATTGAGTGGATCATTCGGCAAAGGGAACCCGGTATATTTATTCTTAAAGATTTACATCCGTTTATTGATGCACCTGCAACAACAAGGTCGCTGCGTGATGCTATCGCTAGTTTCAAGGGAATGCAGAAAAACATCATCTTGATGTCACCCATGCAACAAGTTCCCATTGAACTTGAAAAAGAAGTTGTAGTCCTGGACTTCAAATTGCCAGATATGGCAGAGCTAAACAAAGTTTTAACTTACCATTTAGAGCAAAATCGAGGTAGACGGCTAACAACCGAGGCGCGAGAAAAGCTTCTCAGAGCGGCTTTGGGTTTAACAAAAGACGAATCTGAGAAGGTGTACCGTAAGGCACAGGTAACTAGAGGGCGCCTCACGGAAGAAGAAGTGGATATAGTTCTATCTGAGAAAAAGCAACTTATTCGGCGCAATGGTATTTTAGAATACATAGAAGAAGATGAAACCATTGATGCTGTAGGTGGGTTAGAAGAACTAAAAAGGTGGCTAAAACAGCGCTCTAACGCTTTTACGGAAAGAGCGCGAGAGTATGGTTTGCCCCAACCCAAGGGAATGCTAATTCTTGGTGTTCCTGGTTGCGGAAAGTCATTAATTGCCAAGACCACCTCCCGACTATGGGGTTTGCCATTATTACGCCTAGATATGGGGCGAGTATATGACGGCTCAATGGTGGGACGAAGTGAAGCGAATCTACGTAATGCCCTAAAAACAGCAGAATCTATCTCTCCAGCGATTCTGTTCATAGATGAATTAGATAAATCCTTTGCGGGTAGCTCAGGTTCATCTGATTCTGATGGTGGTACTTCAAGTAGAATCTTTGGTTCTTTCCTCACATGGATGCAAGATAAAAAATCTCCGGTGTTTGTCATGGCAACTGCTAACCGAGTGGAACGCTTGCCTGGAGAATTTTTAAGGAAAGGACGTTTTGACGAAATTTTCTTTGTGGATCTGCCCACAGCCGAAGAACGGCAGGATATTTTCAAAATCCACCTCACCAAGCGTCGTGAAGACATTTCCCGATTCGATCTTGAGCAATTAGCCAAGATGTCTGACGGCTTCTCTGGGGCAGAAATTGAACAAGCACTTGTGGCGGCAATGTATGAAGCCTTCGCCCAGGACCGCGAGTTTACACAATTAGATATTATTGCTGCACTGAAAGCAACTCTGCCGTTGTCTCGGACTATGCAAGAACAGGTGACAGCCCTTAGGGATTGGGCTAGACAACGGGCAAGACCCGCAGCAGCCTCCGTTGCTGAATATCAGCGCATGGAGTTTTAAAAGCTTTCCCCTGCTAACACCAGGGGCAAAGGCTAGCC
The DNA here is from genome assembly GCF_029891685.1 of Umezakia ovalisporum Ak1311. Taxonomy (NCBI): domain Bacteria; kingdom Bacillati; phylum Cyanobacteriota; class Cyanophyceae; order Nostocales; family Nodulariaceae; genus Umezakia; species Umezakia ovalisporum. The sequence goes on from NZ_JANQDJ010000041.1 coordinate 45,592, forward strand.
CAAAAAGCTAGCAGTTACGAGAAAAAGCCGCATTCCGCTCACAGCGGCTTCCGCAAAAAACCGTTGTCTTTTTTCTCACTCTTCTCACTGGAGGAAAACCAAATGTCTCATTTTAGCACACTGCGTACCAAAATCACTGATGCTGAAATCCTCAAGTCTTCTTTGCGCGACCTTGGTATTACCGTGAAGACTGAAGCTGATGTTCGTGGTTATAATGGTCAGCGCGTTCGTTCCGACATCGTAGCTGTTTTGGAAGGTGAATATGATTTAGGTTGGTCTCGCAATAGCGATGGTTCCTTTGACCTAATTGCTGACCTGTGGGGCGTTGCTAAGAAGCATAACCAAACCGAGTTGATCAACTCCATCAACCAAAAGTACGCTGTTAACAAAACTTTGTCTGAAGTAAAACAGCGCGGCCTGCAAAACGCCAACGTCAAGTTGGTATTGCAATAAACATTTCCCAACGCGTTCCCAAAACTGAACGGGTTAACCACATTATGAGCGGTTAGCCCGCTTTTTTATTGTGGCAGTACGCTGGGAAATTTGTCCATTACTCAAACAGTATCAAAATTTATGAAAATGTTCACGATTGGACACTCCAATCATTCAATTGCAAATTTTATTGCACTTTTGCAGCAACATGGAATTACTGCTGTAGCAGATGTTCGTTCTAGCCCTTATAGCCGCAGATGGCCACATTTCAATCAATCTACTTTTAAAAAAGCACTCCAAACTGTAGGTATTGCATATGTTAACCTTGGCGACAATTTAGGCGCTCGTCCTGATGATCGAACCTGCTATGTAGATGGTATGGCTCGTTATGATTTAATTAGTGCGACAAAAGGTTTTGCAACCGGGTTAAATCGTCTCATCCAAGGTGCTAAAAAATATCAAATTACTTTAATGTGTGCTGAACAAGACCCTATTGTTTGCCATAGAGCTATTTTAGTTTGTCCACATTTGCAAGAAACTGATTTAGAAATTAACCATATTCATAAAAATGGTGATTTGGAATCACATGAATGTTTAGAAAATAGACTTTTAAAGCAGCACAATTTATATAAATTTTTGCCGGATGATCAGAATCATGTCAAACAGCTTTCTCTTTTTGATATCAGACCCACAGATACTGTAGAAAAACATCTTTCCCGTCAGGAATTGCTGCAAAAAGCATATCATTTACAAGGTGAAAAAATAGCCTATGTAGAACAGAAATATTCTGATACAGAAGATTCTCATGAGCAAGCAAGTTAATCTATTTACTATTGGCTTTACCCAAAAAAAAGCTGAGTTATTTTTTGAAACACTTATCAAAGCGGGTGTGAAGCGAGTTATTGATACTCGTTTGAATAATGTTTCCCAATTAGCAGGCTTTACCAAAAAGAATGACTTGGAGTACTTTCTGGGGAAAATAGCAGAAATTGAATATATTCATATCCTAGATTTAGCTCCAACTAAAGATATTCTGGAGGAATATAAAAAAAATAAAATTAACTGGACAACATATGAAAAAAGGTTCAATGAACTGCTCACAAAGAGAGAGATTGAGAAGAAGGTTAATTTAGACCTTATAGATAAGGCTTGTCTATTGTGTAGTGAAGCAAAACCTCATAATTGCCATCGCAGGTTAGTTGCTGAGTACTTACAAAGTAAGTTAGACAGAGAAATCAAAATTCATCACCTTTAAACGTAATCTTGAAAAGGGTGCTAATTAGGGGTTCAGAATGCTTGTTTTTGAAATTATCTGCCTCGCTAAATCTACTAAACATGGTGGAATTTGTATTGCTGGTTTAAAAACCGATGGTTCAGGGTGGCTACGTCCTGTTTCTAACGAAGAAGATGGTACCTTATATCCAGAACATTACACTTTCAGGGATGACAGAGAACCTGAACTTTTTGACATTATCAGAATTCCATGTATTAAACCCGCTCCTCAATGTCATCAACCTGAAAATTGGTTAATAGATTCTACTAAATTATGGCAAGTATTAGGAAGTTTAACTTTAAGTCAAGCTCAAAGGTTGCTAAAACAAGAAATTAAAAGACATTCTTGCAGAAATGTTGACTGTTGACTGTTGACTGTCCAAGTTGTGGGTCGGTGATACAAAATTTGAGCAATTAATGACTCTATATCTGGATAAAACGCAAAAATTGTAAATTTTTATTGCAGGATTCAACACTTCTGACATTCTTGTTATCCAGAACTGTTGGGTAGTTCAGATAAAAAAATTTGTTATGAAAATTTAGAAAAATCACCTGCTCAGTCTTCACTAGCACTGATAAAACCAGAAAAAATTGAGTGGCAAGTTAAAAAAAAGTTCTATGAAAAGAAATTCAGATGTCGTTTCTGTTTATCTGGAACTTTTTATGATTTACCGATTACTGATCCTATGTGGACAGATAAACTTGATTATTTTGAAGAGGGAACATATTCTTCTCAAGCAGTTATACAAGAATTACACTTGGATAACTTTGAGCCGGATCAATTCAGACTTACTATCAGCCTGGGAGAACCTTTCATATCTTCTGGTCAAGAAAAAAGGTTTTGCTACAAGTTAGTTGCAGCAGTCATCAACGTAGCAGATGTAAAGCACCGTTTAAAATGGCGATAATTTACCTTGTAAAGTCAACATAAATATTGATAAATTGGGGTAAAATTGAGCTAAACAGCAGTTAATACCTTCTGATGAATCCCTACGCTATTTTTAATCACACCAAACGTCAGCGTGTTAGTGATGGCATGACGCGATCGCTTTTAGAAAATTGCGAGACTGCCTCACATATCCTTGTTTTAGTCTGGCCGCAACTTGGGGATTTTGATAGTCTAGAATATGCGTGGTGGTTACAGCGAGCAGCTGAACAGTTGACAGATAAAAAACTCGCTATTCGTGCAGTGGGAATTGGTAACTTAAGCTCTGGAAAAAAATTCTGTGAGTATACAGGATTTCCGCCTGAAAATTTATTTGTTGAACCGAATGCAGAATTACATTGTCAACTCAATCTTTATTCTGGTCTGAATGTGTCTCTACCCGGACTTTCTCGGTGTCAAAAAGCTTGGCTAAATCTGCTATTGATGTGTGCTGGGATTGGAAGTCCGGGAACCCTGGCGGAAGTTTTTCGAGGATACAAGGGAGATCGCCAAGCCCCTCAACTGATGAGGGATGATGAAATTATTCAAGCTGCTCCTCTACCTGCTTTTCAAGGCTCGTTTTTCCAATTAGCAGGGGGGAGTGGTTTTCAACGTCCTTTTGAATTAGCTACTCTACGCCTACGTAATATGATGGAAGTGCTGAAAAATTGGCACATTTATGTACCTGATGCTACCTATTTAACTCAGCGCGGTGGAACTTTTCTGTTTGACACAAAAGGCCAGTTAGTTTACGAGCATCGAGACCGAGGAATTCTGGGCTTTGCTGCTAATATGAGCCAACCACTATCATTTTTATCTTTGATTGAAAGAGATATTTGTGCCCAATAGTTGACACTCCCCTGCTTTTAGACAAGGATATTGTACATTCACCGTCAAAACATAAACATAAAAAATAAAAATTTAAGGGTGGTTAGAAGACCACCCTATTTCCCCTCATATTTAAAATTTACTTGCAACACCCTTATTGGGTATGATATTTACTCTGAGATATTAACTAAAGTATCAACTTGAGATGAAGCTAACGTTGGTGCTGTGAAAACACGTGAGTACAAACTTGTTGGTTGCTGACGTGCTACAACTGGTAGAACTTGACGTGCATGGACAGCTAGATCAACCGTCTTCACATCATAAGTTTGCGTAATCAATTTGGGATAAAAACCAATAGCGATAATGGGAAGTATTAAACAAGCAGTGATAAACAATTCCCGGGGTTTGATGTCATCAATTACAGCATCTAAATGTAATTCTTGGCTTTGCTGACCGTAGAACACTTGACGCAGCATTGACAGTAAGTAAATTGGAGTTAAAATCACGCCAACTGCTGACAAGAGAATAACAACAACTTTGAAGCTGGAACTGTAAACATCACTGGAGGCGATACCGAGGAATACCATCAACTCACCCACAAAGCCACTCATTCCTGGTAAAGCTAGAGAAGCCATTGAACCAATAGTGAATAATGCGAAGGTTCTGGGCATTACCTTGGCCATACCGCCCATTTTATCCATCATTAAGGTGTGGGTACGTTCGTAAGTTACACCAGATAAGAAGAACAAGCTAGCGGCGATTAAACCGTGAGAAACCATCTGTAGTACAGCACCGCTAACGCCGATTTCTGTATAGGAGGCAATACCGATTAATACAAATCCCATGTGGGCAATTGAGGAGTAAGCCAGGCGACGTTTGAGGTTAGTTTGGGCAAAAGCACAGCAAGCACCGTAGACAATGTTGACTACACCTAAAACTGCTAGGACTGGGGCAAAGGAAACGTGCGCATTAGCCAACATTTCGACGTTGATGCGGATGAGTGCATAACCACCCATTTTTAACAGCACACCAGCTAAAATCATAGAACCAGGTGCAGATGCTTCACCGTGGGCATCGGGTAACCAGGTGTGTAATGGGAAAATGGGTAACTTGACACCGAAGGCAATTAAGAAACCTGCATAAGTTAATAGTTCAAATGCTTTGGGGTATTGCTTCATTCCCAAAGTTGCCATGTCAAAGGTGACGGTATCTCCTGAGAATGCCATTGCGAACCCAGCTACCAGGATAAATATTGATGCTGCTGCTGTGTAAAGAATAAATTTAGTAGCTGCATAACGACGCTTTGGCCCTCCCCAGATGGAAATCAGTAGGTACACAGGTACTAGCTCGATTTCCCACATTAAGAAGAACAGTAGTAAATCCTGGGCTACAAATACACCAAGCTGGGCGCTGTACATCGCCAACATCAAGCCATAAAATAATCGCGGCTTGTTTGTAACTTTCCAAGCCGCGAAAATTGCGAGGGTGTTGATTATACCTGTTAACAGGACTAAGGGCATGGATAAGCCATCAACCCCGATAGACCAATTTAAACCTAACTGTGGAATCCAAGAATACTTTTCTACCAGTTGCAGTGTGGAGTTTTGGAAGTCGTAGCTATACCAAAAGGCATAAATCATCAAGGCAAAGTCCGCGATGGCAACTCCCAGAGCGTACCAACGAACAGTCTTTCCTTCTTTATCTGGGATTAAAGGTACCGCCAGGGCTGCCACCAACGGCAATAAGATTATGGCTGATAGCCAAGGAAATTCAATAGCATTCATTACTTTTGATAATCAATTCAACTTTTTGCTTATGTTTTTATTATATTAAGGAATTTGTAGTTTTGTAAATGTTATTTATCCCTAATATCTGCCTTTGGAGAAATTTATAGGAATAAATACTTACTCATTCCTGTGGAAACCATTTTAATTGTAAATTTTTGCAACGTCAACAAAAAATGGCATAAATAAAGTGGCTTTAGCCAGTGATTTCAATTATGATATTCATAGTCTTGGCTCAATGCAGACACTGTGAGACTTAAACAAAATTGGCAAAATTCCCCACCTAAAGGAGTTTTAGGTGGGGATGGTTTGTATTGGGGTTCACACAATCCGATTAACAATGGTCCAGACTTCCCCATCTGAGCGAACATGGGGAACTGAGATTGTCTTAAAGCCAGTAATAAAGGGCTTGTAGTAGACTTGCCAATACATGGGACTTAAATAATCAGCACAGGATTTGAGCAGACGGATTTCCATCGCTAGTTCTCCGGCGAGTTGATTAATGCGTTGGGCATGAAGTTGAGCTATTTTTCTGGCTGATTCTAACTCCTGCTCTGGGGTGGGTTGTGTTGATTGATTTTGCCAACGTTCTAACTCAGCTTGTTTTTGTCCTAGCTGTACTTCCAGGGCAGCCATCGCATCGTCTATACCTTTGATTTCCACGTATAATTGGGGATTTTCTCTGGCTTGGCGGCGATAAGCTTCAACCATTGCTGAAGGTGAATCACTGTTGTCAGAAAATACATTATTGGTGGTGAGCGTAGCGCGTTCTTGCTGGAGCGCCTGAATTTGTGCCTTCAGGTTACTGATTTCTGTATGAAGTTGGTTAGTCATTGCGGTTTATCCTTGGTAGCTTGCACCTTGGGTGTCCAGAGAAAGCGATCGCACAACTGCCATGATTCCTGCTGAGTGCCAAGCTGATAACATTGCCTCTTGTACAGCCTGGGAATATAACTGATCTACCAAAGCTAATAGTGTGGGGCCTGCACCACTAATGACCATGCCATAAGCACCGGCTTTGACAGCGGCTGTATTCACAGCATCGTAACCAGGAATTAACTCTTGACGATATGGCTGATGCAATTTATCTTGCAAAGCTGCTTTTAACCATTGGCCATTGCCAGTTTGCAACCCGCGTAACAATAATCCCAGATGTGCTGTGTTAAAAATTGCATCTGCACGGCTCACTTGAGTGGGTAGAACTTGCCGGGCTTCACCAGTGGAAAGCTCAAAATCAGGAATAGCTACCACTGGTACAATTTCTCCACACCAGGGAATATCGCAAATTTCCCAACCATCGGTACTGGTAGCAGCCAAACGACATCCCCCCAATAGTGCTGGTACTACATTATCAGGATGTCCTTCCATGGCGATCGCTAATTCCATCACCTGCAACTGACTCAAAGGCGCCCCCGCCAGTTGATTAGCTGCAACTAACCCGCCAACAATGGCTGTAGCTGAACTACCCAAACCCCTAGCCAAGGGTACACCCAGCTGAATTTCTATTTTTACCGATGGCGGTGTTTCTCCTATATATTGATATAACTTTGCAAACCCTTGATACAAAAGATTACTCTCATCGGTTTGCACTCTTTGCGCTTCTGTACCTGTGACAGAAATGATTAATCCATCTTCTTCTAACCGAGTGAACTTGAACTGATTGTACAGCGTTAAAGCTGCACCGATGCAGTCAAAACCGGGGCCCAGGTTAGCAGTTGTGGCTGGAACGGTAACAGTGATGCTAGAAACAACAGACATCTGCAAATACTCACCAATCAATCCACCAGCATCTCACGTAAAGGGCTGATTTGCTCAATTGCTCAAAAGTATGCTTTACAAAGCTTAATAAATCAGCAATAGTTCACTAGCAGTTTAGAGGCTGAATTAGAAGTAAGGGATCACTTCCGCAGTAACAAAATAGAAATCATTGGAATTAGGGGTGATTTGCGGTGGTAGTTAAGCTAGGAAATATACTTTTCTTCCTAAAAACCAACGTATAGGTGTGGATTTGGGTGTGAAAATTTTTGTCGCGATGAGTAACAAAGAGAAAGCTTTGAGGGCTAAGTAGTCAAAGGAGGTTCTAGGTCGGTGAGTATGTCAATTAAACTTGATATTAGCTAAATTTTCACATCATTGAAGTTGGAAAAGTTCTTGGCTATTGTAATGCTGGTAGAATTGAGCCAAATTGTGAGAAAGCATTGGTGAATTGTTGCTTAAGAATAGCATCCCACCTAAGGGGGACTTACTTAAATATTTACCACAGGAATAGTTAAGTTATTTTTTCTGTAAACTCTTTGCCAAAATGACTGAATTTGATCAATTGCGAATAGTATCCTGTTATGTATTCTTAGAACAAGAAATTAGAGTATAAGTCAAACAAGTACACACATCAGGCGACTGTCCATGTTCCGACAACCTGCTTTTGGCATCGCTTTAAGTACGCTTGTCATTACGAGTGGATTGATGAATGCTCCCATCACAGGTAAAACTTCTCAAGAACAAACCACTCGTAATCAACCGTTGTTAATTCCTTCTAGTCAGGCTGCAACATTAACTAATACATTTGAAACTAATGCCCTAGAAAAATTCGTTTTTGATGACATTAATCGATATCGAGTTTCTCATCAACTGCCAAAGTTGAACTTAAATGCACATATTACTCAACAGGCAAGAATTCATAGTGAAAATATGGCTAATGGTAAAGTTCCTTTTAGCCATGACGGATTTGAACAGCGAATCTCTGCTATTCCCCTTCGTTACAACAATGCGTCAGAAAATCTCGCGGTCAATCAGGGATACAGTAATCCTGCTAGTCAAGCTGTTATCGGTTGGTTGGAAAGTCCCGGACATTTAAAGAATATTCAAGGTGATTACGACCTCACGGGGATTGGTGTGGCTACCAATCAACAAGGGGAAGTTTACCTGACTCAAATTTTCCTTCGTACTAGATAGATTAATTGGCTGAATTTTTGCACAATATATAATGTGGTGTCTCATGGTATTTTTCTCTAAAAGACACTGCATTTATTATTGGGTGATTCATGACATTACAAGATTTTCAAGTAAGCGATGGCGACTTGAGGGATGCTGTTCTGGCTGAGTATTTAAAATGCGATGTCATCGCTGTGGATACGGAAACCATGGGATTGTTACCGCACCGCGATCGCTTGTGTTTGGTGCAGCTATGCAATCCCATGGGTGAAGTAACAGCAATTCCCATAGCTAAAGGGCAAAACGCAGCGCCAAATTTAAAAAAACTTTTGGAAGCGGTGAATGTGGTTAAAGTTTTTCACTTTGCTCGTTTCGATCTTGCTAGTTTGCGCCATAACCTAGGAATTCACGTTCAAAATGTTTTTTGTACCAAAATTGCTAGTAAGCTGGCTCGTACTTACACCAATCGTCACGGACTTAAAGATGTAGTGCTAGAGTTAGAACACATAGAATTGGATAAAAGCGCTCAAAGTTCCGATTGGGGTAACGCGGGTAATTTATCTGAGATGCAATTGAATTATGCTGCCAATGATGTTCGCTACCTAATCAGTGTACAGCAAAAGCTGATGGAAATGCTCAAACGAGAAGAGCGTTGGGAACTTGCTCAAGAATGCTTTCAAGTCTTACCGACTTTAGTGACGTTAGATTTGTTGCAATTTAAGGATTTGTTTGAACATTAATTGCACAGTCAATAGTTGCTAGCAACTATTGACTGAAAAACTACAGATTTTTGTTGACATTTTCCCAGTGTTTTGGTCGGGGAGATAGTACACCTGTCTGGGTTTTATATACCCTTTGACTAACTAACTCAGTGGCCAATTCTATGGCTGCTTTCATACTTGTAGCATCGGCAATTCCGTGACCGGCAATATCAAACGCTGTGCCATGATCAGGTGAAGTGCGTACGAAGGGTAAACCGATGGAAGTGTTAACTGCACGGTCAAAGGCCATCAATTTCACGGGAATTAAACCTTGATCGTGGTACAGTGCCAAATAGGCATCGGCGGGATTGTGAGCTGAGGAATTACCATACCAGGCTTGACCGGGGTTAACCCACATTGTATCTGGTGGGATTGGTCCATCAAGTTGGAAGTGAGGACGATTTATTCGTTCTTGTTCTAACCAGGGAATTAACCAATCTTGTTCTTCACTTCCTAGTTGTCCCTGTTCGCCACTGTGGGGATTTAAACCTGCGATGGCAATTCTGCCATTTTCTATGCCAAAGTCTTGTGCTAAACACTCCACCAGTAAATTTAATTTACTCGTTAATAACTGTGGTGTTAATGTATCGGCTACTTGACAAAGGGGAATATGTGTGGTAGCTAGTAAGGTGCGGAGTGTCCAACCGGTGTGAGGCGATCGCGCTACAAATAACATCCCGAAACGGTCAACAGCTGACTTTTCTGCTAGAAGTTCTGTTTGCCCGGGATAATTGTGACCTGCCAACTGCCAAGCAGATTTAGCGATGGGGGCTGTAACAATGGCATCAAATTCACCGGACAATGTGCAGGCGATGGCCTGTTCCATATAGGCAAAACTCGCTGCACCACTAGCTGCATTACCTGTACCTATAATAATGTTGTTGGCTGTTTCGCTGTTTAACGGCACATCTAGCACTTGTAAGTGCTCTGGATTGGCTAAATGTGTTGAATTGAGCTGTTCATAAACCCCTAGTAATAAGTCTCTACTACCTACCACTGTTAAGTGGCAATTGTTACTAATATTTTGGTCTGCCAAAGCTTTTAAAATTACTTCTGGCCCAATTCCGGCGGGATCTCCTAGTGTGAGGGCTAAACGTGGAGGATTTTTGTTACTCAAATTTACGGTATAATTTTGATTGATTTGATACATAAAATTCTGGAATAAAGCTGTAGTCAAGGGAGTGCCTTGACTGAAAATTAGAGATTGAGCATAAAACTGGTTTAGAATTATTTACACGGGTCTAATCCAAGATTAGCCTTTGTAGAGCTAGTTTACCTGAATCTGCATCAGGCAATTGGTAGACATAAAATTCAAATACCTGGAACGACAGCAGGCAACCAAATTGGTGGTGTCAGCTTGTGGACTAGATGTGGGGACACTTCTAGGTTGAGGGAACAAGAGAATGTGAGCAATTGTGAACATTTTCAGTCGGACTGGTGAAAATTAGACTGGAGTCATGAATCCAGTCTGATGAAACAAGGTAAAAAGACGAAATCTAAAGGTAAACCTTTAGAATCACTTCTAATTAACCATTCGCAAAGGAGAATCACACTAATGAGCGGCGAAATTCTAAATGCAGCGCTGTTGTCTTTCGGTTTAATTTTCGTGGGTTGGGCTTTAGGTGCTTTGTTGCTGAAAATTCAGGGTGCAGAGGAATAATCCTCTGAGGATGACAACTGGGAACTGGAACAGAGAGATATTGAATAAAGTTATCTTCTGTGGCGGTTCCCATAGTGGCGCAATTTTCCCTAGTTCTTTTTCTCTGTATCAATTAAGTTTAATAAACTAATGTAAACTTTTGTTTACAGAGCTAATTCTGTTAAGATTCATTTCATAAAAGTTAAAAAATTTATTACTACCCTCATGACTTTATTGATCGTCGGTGCTACTGGCACCTTAGGAAGACAAGTGGCTCGTCGTGCTATCGATGAGGGGCACAAAGTACGTTGTCTTGTACGGAGTACGAAAAAGGCTGCGTTTCTGAAAGAATGGGGGGCTGAATTAGTTTGGGGGGATTTGTGTAACCCCGAAAGTCTGACGGTAGCGATGGAAGGTATCACAGCAGTCATTGATGCTGCCACATCTCGTGCTACAGATTCACTGACTATTAAACAGGTGGATTGGGATGGACAGATAGCATTAATTCAAGCGGCAAAAACTGCGGGTGTAGAACGTTTTATATTCTTTTCTATTCTCGGTGCTGATCAGTATCCACAAGTGCCTCTGATGGAAATTAAGCGGTGTACAGAAGTCTTTTTAGCTGAGTCTGGTATAAATTACACAATTTTACGCCTGGCTGGGTTTATGCAAGGCTTAATCGGTCAGTATGGTATTCCCATTTTAGAAAATCAGCCAGTTTGGGTAACTGGTACTTCTTCGCCGGTGGCTTATATGGATACTCAAGACATCGCTAAATTTGCTATTCGCAGTTTGAGTGTACCAGAAACAGAGAAAAAAGCTTTCCCGGTGGTGGGTACTCGGGCTTGGAGTGCAGAGGAAATTATCAGTTTGTGCGAGGGTTTGTCTGGAAAAGAAGCTAAAGTGACCCGTATGCCAATTAACTTCTTGCGTACTATACGTAGCGTCATCCGGTTTTTTCAGTGGGGGTGGAACGTTGCAGACAGACTGGAGTTTACAGAGGTTTTAGCCAGTGGTAAACCGTTAAATGCTCCCATGGATGAGGTGTACCAAGTGTTTGGGTTAGACAAAGGAGAAACTACAACCCTGGAAAGCTACCTGCAAGAGTATTTCAGTCGCATTATGAAGAAGCTGAAAGAGCTGGACTACGAGAAAAATAAATCTAAAAAGAAAAAAGAAAAACCCAAAAAAACTCCGTTTAAACAATCTTCCAAAGTAAACAGTCAATAAAATTCTTGGTCATTAGTCATGGGTGATCAAAGTTTCCAGCCGTTGAGGAAATGGGGTTGAGTCCAAATTTTTTGCAGACTAATGACTACATTGTCCAAAATATGTCACGATGACATAAGTAGTAAGCATTGCCAAAACTTGGATATTTGAGTGTGCCGAAAGCAGGCATTATCTACAATGACGTTAAGCCGATAGCGGCTCGTATCGCTATCGAACTGCAAGACAAGCTAACCGCAGCCGGTTGGAATGTAATTGTCACCACAAGTATCGGTGGCATATTGGGCTACTCTAACCCAGAAAGTCCTGTATGTCACACCCCAATAGAAGGATTGACTCCCCCCGGTTTTGACTCGGAAATGCAGTTTGCTGTAGTGTTGGGGGGAGACGGCACTGTTTTAGCAGCGTCTCGTCAAGTTGCTCCCACTGGTATTCCACTGTTAGCGGTGAACACTGGTCACATGGGATTTTTGACTGAAACTTATATCAATCAACTGCCTCAAGCAATAGAACAGGTGATGGCGGGTGGGTATGAAATTGAAGAAAAAGCCATGCTCACGGTGAAGGTGTTTCGTGGAGAAACAGTGCTTTGGGAAGCTCTGTGCTTAAACGAAATGGTTTTGCATCGGGAACCATTGACCTCAATGTGCCATTTTGAAATTGCCGTGGGGCGACATGCACCAGTAGATATTGCCGCAGATGGTGTAATAGTTTCTACTCCCACAGGTTCAACGGCTTATTCGTTGAGTGCAGGTGGGCCAGTCATAAGTCCCGGTGTCCCTGTGTTGCAGTTAGTACCCATTTGCCCTCACTCCTTAGCTTCACGGGCATTAGTGTTTCCAGATACAGAAACAGTGAATATTTACCCTGTGAATATTCCTCGGTTGGTAATGGTGGTAGACGGTAATGGGGGATGTTATGTCTTCCCAGAAAATCGGGTAAATTTAGAGCGATCGCAGTACAGTGCACGATTCATTCGCCTGCAACCACCGGAATTTTTCCGCATCTTGCGAGAAAAGCTTGGTTGGGGTCTACCACATATCGCCAAACCAACATCAGTAGAGTTACCCTAGTCAATGTCAAGATGGCTTTTAGTGCAAATTAATCGGGCTGAAGAATGCTAGTTGAGCAAGTAGTTCTGATTAGGGGACTTGCAGCCGTCGAGCAGACGGTGAAGATGCTTGCTGTTAGCAAAGCGGCGCCTTAGCGCGGGTAAATTCATTGGAATCCCTTTGAAGCAAGAATCCCCCGGCTTCTAGTTGTGGGGAGTGTCAAAACAATGAAATGACTAAATCACCCATCCCAGATTCCCAATTCAATTATGATGACAATAGCTCACAGTCCCTGTATTTTGGTGATTGAAACTGATGAGAGTCTAGCCAATCAACTTTCCTTTGATTTACGAGAAGCGGGTTATGAGGCGATTTTAGCTCATAATGCAGCTAGCGGTTTACAACACTGCCGCGATGACCAACCTGATTTAATTGTTGTAGACCGGATGCTCTCAGGAGAGTCAGGATTGTCGTTGTGTAAAAGTCTCAGAAATGCTGGAACCTGTGCCCCTGTTTTGGTACTGATGGCCAGAGATACGGTAGATGACCGGGTGGCTTGTTTAGAAGCTGGGGCTGATGATTACGTCCTCAAGCCTTATCGCCCAGAAGATTTTTTAAGGTTGATTCGCCTTTATTTAAAACCAGATGTTGAGACCACAGAACAGTTGCGTTTTGGAGATCTGATTTTAGATGTAGCAAGTCGTCGCGCTATACATAACGGACGGTCAATTGAGTTGACAATGAAAGAATTTGAACTGTTAAAGTATTTAATGGAACACCCTCGTGAAGTATTGACCCGGGAACAAATTTTAGAGAACGTCTGGGGTTATGACTTTATGGGTGAGTCCAATGTCATAGAAGTTTATATTCGTTATTTAAGGCTGAAAATTGAAGATGAAACTCACAAGCGTCTGATTCAAACGGTGCGAGGCGTAGGATATGTGCTGCGGGAGTCTTAGTATTAAAATTAGCGTAAATTAGCCAAAAAAAATTAGCAATTGAGTATGACAGAAGCAAAAAACGTACTAGGAACAAAGCTAGAAAGTTGTTGCACATCTCCCATGACTGGCTATTACCGGGATGGGTTTTGTAATACAGGTGGTCAGGATTTTGGTATGCACGTTGTTTGTGCCCAAGTAACAACAGAGTTTTTAGAGTTTACTAAATTGCAGGGTAATGACCTCAGTACGCCTGTTCCCCAATTTAATTTTCCTGGGTTACGGCCTGGCGATCGCTGGTGTTTATGTGCGGCTCGTTGGCAAGAAGCTTTAGATGCTGGGGTAGCGCCACCAGTTGTCCTTGCAGCTACCCATGCTAGAGCGTTAGAAGTATGTTGTTTAAAGGATTTACAAGAATACGGTTTTTGACACTCCCCACAGCTAATGGTTCCTGATGGTGCAGAAAAATTTGCTTAGGTTTGCTTCTGATATGCAGGTTCAAGGTTGTTAATTGCTGGGCCATTAATTACCTTGCCCTTGGCATCAAAGCGGGAACCATGACAAGGACAATCCCAAGTTTCTTCTGAAGAATTCCAGGATACAATACATTTCAAGTGGGTACAAACTGCGGAATGCTCATGGAAATTACCGTTTTCGTCCCGGTAGGCAGCAATTTTAGTTAAACCACGCCGCACCACTGCACCTTTACCTGGTGAAATTTTGTCTACAGAATCAACTTCCCCCGGTGTGACCCAATCTAAATACTGAGCGGCAACATTAATATTTTCAGACACAAAATCACCTGTTGCGGCGGTTCTTGTCCGTGATGGGTCGTAAAGTTCAGCCCAGGTATTGTGACGGCCCAAAATCATATCATTCAAAAGTATACCGGCAATGGTGCCGTGGGTCATTCCCAAGCCGGTGTCACCAGTGGCGATGTAGATGTTGTCCTCATCCAAGGGGTTTTTGCCAATGTAGGCAATACCGTCATCAGCATTCATTACTTGACCGGACCAGCGAAATAAAATATCTTCCACCACCGGAAAACGTTCTCTTGTCCATGTCTCTAGTTTGCCATATCGGACATCAGCATCATCGGCTTGTCCGGTTTTGTGGTCTTCGCCGCCAACAATAAGGACATCATATTGTTCATCTATACTTTGGAGACGCAGGTAATGATAGGGGTCGAGGGTATCCCAGTAAAGGGCTTTGGTAATAAAACCGCGGGGTACTTTGGCACCAATGACAAATGTAATGTAAGCCGCCTGCTTAAAGTGTATGGTAGCTAAATTAGTAATTGGCGAATTGGTGGCTACAACCACAGCATTAGCTGTTACCACTTGACCATTGCTGGTTTCGACGCGGCCAGTTACACCACCTGCAATTTTTTCCACGTGAGTTCCCGTATAGATTCTTCCGCCTCGGCGTTGAATTGCTTCGGCTA
Organism: Umezakia ovalisporum Ak1311; assembly: GCF_029891685.1. Classification (NCBI taxonomy): domain Bacteria; kingdom Bacillati; phylum Cyanobacteriota; class Cyanophyceae; order Nostocales; family Nodulariaceae; genus Umezakia; species Umezakia ovalisporum. Next base: position 60,825 of record NZ_JANQDJ010000041.1, read on the forward strand.
ATCCGGCTATGTATTTCAAGGGGTCAAATTGCCCTTGGTGGGGAAAACGCAGACACATTCCTGTGTCAAAGCCATCTATTGGTGCTTGTTTGACAAGTTCCACATCAGTGAGTCCGGCGCGATGTGCTGCTGCTAATTCTCGCTGCATCTCATCTAGAGATTCAAGGTTGGGAGGAAAAAGATAACCGTTAAGTCGCTCTAAGTCACAATTAATTTGTTCACGAGCGGCGATAGCTTGAATGGTATCAATTGCTTTTCTATGACTTTGTGCAATTTCCTTGGTACGCTTTTGTCCGTGGATATCTTCAAGTTCATAGTAGCGATGGTATAGGACGTTGGAAAGGTGTGCTGTTGTTCGGCAAGTTTGACCCCCAGCAATAGGTCCGTCATCTAGCACCACTACTGATTTACCTTCACAACTTAGCATATAAGCAGTGGACATCCCCGCCATACCAGCACCCACCACGCACACGTCAGTATGAATATTTTCTTCCAGCATCGGTTGGTGTGGTATTTCTGCTGTGGTCATCCAAATTGAAATTGTTTTCCCAGAGTGGTTTTGCATATTTTTGCGGATTTACTAATGTAAATTACTTGGTGGCAGTTGTTTTTCCCTTGAGAAAAAATTCCCTTAACAGGTTATTGAAATGATAATTTTATTAGAAATATTTTTTATGATTTTAAATTTCATTTAGATATGAATTATCTCCTAAAGGATAGATTTAAAAATCTACTTTTTTGCAGAAGAAAATATCTGTTAATTTTTATATTGAGTAGGATTAATTATTGTTTACAGTTTGTTATTATGTTGTTAACATAAGTCCAACAACAAGACTGTACAAGAGTATAATTTTAGATAACTTATTGCCTATATATACTAGGGCAGAAATGTTGACTGTTGACTGTCCAAGCTGTGCGTCGGTGATACAAAATTTGAGCAATTAATGACTGTATTCTTAATAGACAATAAACTTTGTATGGGTAAAATGCAAAAATTGTAAATTTTTATTCCAGGATTCAACACTTGTGATACTAGGGCTATATGTACTATAAAAAACATGGGTGAATCGGTAATATATCATTAATTAAATAATGTGAATAACACTGTAATACAGCACTTTCTGGTGCGGTGATATACAGTATTGGCGGGCAAGATGCCTACCCCACAAAAGTTTTATGATTATGATTTGTACTTCATAAGAACGAAATCTGCTGTATTATTTTATGTAATATGGGGATTTATCAAGGTAGTTTTTTAAATTCTGGAAATTCATTTCGTAAATGTTGCCTAAGGTGGCTTCAGAATCCTGTGTGATTCCATTCAGGGGAGAAGTCAATGCAGTGCTATACTATCTGGTTGTGCTAGGAGGGTATATGTCCTTTGTGCCATTACATATTCACAGTGACTACAGTTTGCTGGATGGAGCTAGTCAGCTACCAGAGTTGGTAGACCAGGCCATTGCTCTGGGGATGAAAGCTGTGGCTCTGACTGATCACGGTGTGATGTATGGTGCTGTGGAATTAATTAAAATCTGCCGCAGCAAGAATATCAAGCCAATTATTGGCAATGAAATGTATATTATTAACGGCGATATTGAAAAACAAGAACGCCGCCCTAAATATCATCAAGTGGTTTTAGCTAAAAATACCCAAGGTTATAAAAATTTAGTTAAACTGACGACAATTTCTCACCTCCAAGGAGTCCAAGGTAAAGGAATTTTTTCTCGTCCTTGTATTAATAAGGATTTACTCAAGCAATATCGTGAAGGTTTAATTGTCACTAGTGCTTGTTTGGGTGGAGAAATACCCCAAGCCATTTTGAGTGGTAGACCGGATGCAGCGCGTAAAGTTGCCAAGTGGTATAAAGAAGTATTTGGTGATGATTATTATTTAGAAATTCAAGACCACGGCTCCCAAGAAGACCGGATTGTTAATGTTCAAATTGTCAAAATTGCCCGAGAATTAGAAATTAAATTTATTGCCACTAACGATTCTCATTTTATATCTTGTTTTGATGTGGAAGCACATGATGCTTTGCTATGTATTCAAACTGGTCAGCTCATTAGTGAAGATAAACGGATGCGTTATAGTGGCACAGAATATCTCAAGTCTGCTGAAGAAATGAAGCAGCTATTTCGCGACCATTTGTCCGATGATGTGATTGCCGAAGCCATAGCCACCACGGAAGAGGTGGGGGATAAGGTGGGGGTTTACAGTATTATGGGTGATCCTCAAATTCCCACACCATCTATTCCCTCTGGTCACACTGCGGATACCTACGCTGAAGAAGTAGCTTGGCAAGGACTTTTAGAACGGTTACATCGCAAATCCCGTCATGAAGTTGATGCAGTGTATAAAGAGAGATTGGAATATGAACTAAAAATGTTGCAGAAAATGGGTTTTTCTACATATTTTTTAGTGGTGTGGGATTACATCAAATTTGCTAGAGATAATAATATTCCTGTGGGGCCGGGTCGTGGTTCTGCTGCTGGTTCTTTGGTAGCTTATGCTATGGGAATTACCAATATTGACCCAGTACATCATGGGTTACTATTTGAGCGATTCTTGAATCCAGAACGGAAGTCAATGCCTGATATTGATACAGATTTCTGCATTGAAAAGCGGGATAAAGTAATTGAATATGTCACACAAAAGTACGGTAAAGACAGAGTAGCACAAATTATTACTTTTAACCGCCTAACTTCTAAAGCAGTTTTAAAAGATGTGGCTAGGGTATTGAATATTCCCTATGGGGAAGCGGATAAAATGGCGAAATTAATTCCTGTAGTGCGGGGTAAACCAACTAAACTTAAGGTAATGATTTCTGATGAAACTCCAGCACCAGAATTTAAGGAAAAATATGATAATGACCAAAAAGTACGCCATTGGGTTGATATGGCTATGCGAATTGAAGGAACGAACAAAACTTTTGGTGTCCATGCAGCAGGTGTGGTTATTTCTGCTGAACCTTTAGATGAAATTGTACCCCTCCAGAGGAATAATGATGGCTCGGTGATTACCCAGTATTTTATGGAAGACCTGGAGTCAATGGGTTTGTTAAAGATGGATTTTTTGGGGTTACGCAATTTGACCCTGATTCAAAAAACAATTGATTTAATTGAACAAAACTCTGGGGTTCGCATTGACCCAGATGAAATTACAGGTCAAGAACGAAAAGCCCAAAAAATCTTAGCTAAAGGTGAATATAAAACTTTACCGAAAGATGTAAAAAAATCCTATGAATTGTTAGAAGCTGGGGACTTAGAAGGAATATTTCAATTAGAATCTTCGGGGATGCGTCAGATAGTGAGAGATTTAAAACCTTCTAATATAGAAGATATTTCTTCTATTTTGGCACTATACCGACCTGGGCCTTTGGATGCGGGACTCATTCCTAAGTTTATTAATCGTAAACATGGAAAAGAGACTATCGAATATGAAAGCCCTATTCTTGAACCTGTATTGAATGAAACCTATGGAATTATGGTTTATCAAGAGCAAATTATGAAAATTGCTCAAGATATGGCTGGGTATTCTCTGGGACAAGCTGATTTGCTGCGCCGGGCTATGGGTAAAAAGAAGGTTGCAGAAATGCAAAAGCAGCGAGAAAAGTTTGTGGATGGTGCGGCGAAGAATGGAGTCAAGAAACAAGTAGCAGAAGAATTATTCCAGCAAATGTTAAACTTTGCGGAATATTGTTTAAGTGCTGATACGGAGATTTTAACGGTGGAATATGGCTTTTTACCTATTGGGGAAATTGTTGGAAAAGCCATTGAGTGTCGGGTGTACAGCGTTGATGGTAATGGTAATATTTATACTCAACCCATTGCACAATGGCATAATCGGGGAGAACAAGAGGTGTTTGAATATACTTTAGAAGATGGTTCAATTATTCGAGCGACAAAGGACCATAAATTTATGACTACTGATGGGGAAATGTTACCTATTGATGAAATTTTTGCTCGCCAATTAGATTTAATGCAAGTTCAGGGTTTACATTGAGAGTTTATGATTTTTCGGACATTTGCTGGATAATGTTCATTGTTTCCACGCTGATTGTGCATACTCGCATTAACAAATCTATTACCTGTTGTTTATAATCGGCAAAGCGGTAGGTGTGAAAGTGTGCAGCAATGGTGGGGTCTTTGGGTTTTTTTTCTTTATATTGGTCTAAAATCCATTCTAAGGCGCAACGATTACCTAGTTTATATTCCCAAGCTAGGCTGGGTATGTTTTGTAGTGTGGTGATGTCGTCTATGATGATACTTCCCTTGGTTTTATCTGCTTTTAACTTGGCTTTGGGTGTGGTTTGGTTGTCCTTTAAAGGAATATCAACCCGACTGAGTTTGTAGGGTGAGACCGTTTCATAGTTGATATGTAAATCCATGAGTTGTTGTCCCCAGTTGACCCATTGGGGAAAGTTATCATATAAGGGTAAGCGGGGAAAGTCTCGCTTTAAGTTGAGTTGGTATTTTTGGCGGTAGGCTGGGTTATGTAATGCTGCGTAGGTGTAGTGGAAGATGTCTATTTTGGTAATTGTTGTGTTTTGGTAATGGGTTTGAATTTGTTTTAGTCCCCAGTCTGTGATGTTGTCTATGGGGTTTCCTTCTTTGTCGTAGCAGTACAGGGAGAGACATTGGGAACCTGCGGGTAAGCAGTTTAAATCAATGACTATATTTAGAGCTAGACAGTGAAAATCTTTAGGTGATGAAAGTCCTGGTATTGCAATATATTTATTTTCACTGTCATTTTTATATATGTTAAACCATTGATAAGTCATTCCGTTAAAGTGCTTATCAAAATAAAAATGCTGGTTATAAAAAGGACGGTATAAACTATTAACAATTTGCTCAGGGTGGAAATTTTTATTAATTCTTTTATCTAAATATTTAGTTAACTCCCTATCCCATTTAATTTGATTTTTTTCTGAGTAATTTGAATTCCTCAGTGTTTCTTGATAAATGTTAACTAAAAATTTTACTTTTTGTTCTAGCGCATTTTTAGATATATCATAAACCCATTCATCCCGTTGTGTTTTTACACCTGAAGAAAACAACTTAAATATAGCTTTTTCTCCTTTACCTGCTTTCACATCTTTGTCAACTAAAGGTAAAAGAGTATCAAAATCATTATCTGTTTGATTTATCCAGTTATGTTTTCTATCGGGGGTAATGTGTTCAAAAGGAATTTGGTTAAATTTACTCGTTGCTAAATATGTAATTTTGTTATCTCTTAGCTCATGAATATGAAAAGGATGAGAATAAAATATTTTACATCCTGAAAAATTACTATGTTTAACCAAAAAGCATATTAATATACCAGTCATGGCACTTTTACCAAAAATAGTATGCTTTTCTGAAATAAATATACCATCTCTTCCTGAAATTGCCCTAACATTACCTCCTAAATCCAAAAAGTAAGCAAAAGAAAAATCATCTTGAATAGATTTCCTAAAACCATCAAATGCACGACCATCTAAAAAAGAAGAATTAGTTATAAAACAAATAATCCCATTGTTACCAAGTCTATCAGTTGCCCATCTAATAAAACGGGTATACATATCATAAAGTACAATATTATTTTGAGCAGTGCTATATTTAACGTAACTTTCTTTAATTAATTTATCTATTGCCCCATAACCACGGTTAGCATTATTTTCATTAAAATTTTCTTGCTTGGCATTATAAGGGGGATTACCAATGATTACTGAAATAGTTTTGTCATTTTGCCTTTTAATCCTGGAGGTATTTTCTACAGTCATAGCAAATAAATCCATTTGCTTACCTGCAAACAAAGTATTGTCTAAAGTATCCACAAAGCAAATATTCTCAAATTCCTCATACACTCCCATCTTTTGCTTATAGGTGTACTCAATATTTAAATTAGCAATATAATAGGGTAAAATAGCTACTTCATTACAGTGAATTTCGTGTTTATATTTATACTCCAAACTCTGGGGTGGTAAATAATCAATTAATTCTGTGATAAAAGTTCCTGTTCCTGTGGCTGGGTCGAGAATTTCTACGTTTTTGTCAGCTAATAACTTACCAAAGTGTTGATGCACTAAAAAATCTACACTTTCAATCATAAAACGGACAACTTCATTGGGAGTATATACAATTCCTAGTCTGTCCGCAGCTTTGGGATTGTATGCTTTATAAAAGTTCTCATATAAGGCTTTGAGAAATTTTTGTTTTTCTTGGTGGTTATGAATATTTGCTGCTGTGCGCCTAATGACGGCATAATATCTTTCGATGTTGCCTAATGTGTTGCGTCTAATATTTCCTGTAAAAAAGGTAGTGATGACTTCTTGCAATTCCCGGGCTACATTATTTTCTCTGTGGAATTGAGATTCGTTAAAAATATTGAGAAAAATATCTTCAGTGAGAATATGCTGAATCATCATTTCCCGAATATCTAGTAAACTGATTTCTGGGTTGATGGATTCTTGGCAAATGTGCCAAAATTTATTCCTGGCGGATTGAAAAGAAATGTTAGTTTCACCTTGACTATCAATCAAGTCTCTGAGAGAATCTAAGATGGTGGGTAGGTCTTGCTTAAAAGTTTCTATAGCTTGCCGAAAGTCTCTCACTTCCGGTCTGACATAGTTAATAAAATTATTAATAATGTCATCCAGGGCGTCTGCATCTTTCATGGGTACGCGCTGGGTTTCTGTGCCGCTTTGAATTAAAACTGCGGTTTGGGAATCTTCAAATAAAATGTTACTATTGGGATAACCTTTATTAAGTTTGATTTCAATTTCTTGATTTAAATTGTCATATTGGTCTTTGCTCTCCCAGTAACCCCAATCCAGACGTAAAGCATCTTTAACAGTGCCATCAGGATAAACAACTTTGCCGTTGGGTAATTTATAATCCAATTCAGGAATTAATAAAAAATCTTTGGGTTTGCAATATTCATTTAAAAGATTTTGAAAAGCCCCGCGAATAGAAGTTTCTTTTCTCGATCCGCCAAACTGAATAATTTTTTCTAGTTCTGTGTGGTATTGACTAATTAAAAGTCTTGACATGAGATTAAGTTTTCTGTAGGATGGCGTGTCTACCCTGTTTTCTAAACCGGGGATTTGTGAAAGGTTTATAAACGAAGTTTCTCAGGGACTTTTTTAGGGTGAGTTAAATAGTCTCTAGGGATTCCGCTAATATCAGAAGTGTTGAATACTGCAATAAAAATTTACAATTTTTGCGTTTTACCCAGGTAAAGTTCATTGTCTATTAAGAATAGAGTCATTAATTGCTCAAGTTTTGTATTATCGACGCAGAAGTTGGACAGTCAACAGTGAACATTTCTGGGATTAATAGTTATTTTTACTTTACTGCTGGTCAAGTTTGAGGAGATGTTATCAAAAGATATAAAGCATGATTTTGACATTAGGAATTATGAATTACCTTAGGGAGAAGCTATGCTCTCAAAGAGGTGTTGGGAATTATTTGTGATCTTCTAGTGATTGGGCTGGTATTTCAATTGCTTGAATGTCAATTGTTCCTTCTGGTGTGAAGCGCTGAAAGTGACCTTGTTGGACGGATAACTGCTCTCCACAATTGGGACATTGTAACTGAGTGTTGTTTAAACCTGTAAATTCAAAATTACATACAGGACAGTGGCTAGGAATTAAATTACGTTGTAGCCACCAGCGAAATGCCAAGAAAGCCACGACGGGTGTTAATAATAACAAACCAAAGATAATTAATAAGGAATTCACCAACCAGCCTAAGCCTAATGATGCTAACAACCAAAAAACTGCTAACAGGGTGAGCCAAGGGCGAAGGTTTTCAAGACTTAATTGGAAAGATTTAAGGCTCATTTTTTAAAATGTTGTCTTGCTCTTCCTCTAGGATAACGATTTTAATGGAGAGTCAAAAGCCTAAAGTCAACTACCAAAAGTCAAGAAATATTAATTTAGCTTTAATTCAGCTCTAGGACTAGGGGCTGATGACTCAGGACAAAAGTAGTTGTTGTAAACGCTGTTGAAAGGTTTCGATACCAAAAAGAGTCATGGCTTGTGCTCTTAACCATTGTCCATGACAACGCTGATCCTTTGCTTGCAAAATTTCTATACAAGCAGTAGCAACAGCTTGTGAATGGCGATGGGGTACTTGCCATCCCAGCTTACCATCTTGTAACGGGTCGGCGGAGCCATCATCGTCACCGGATAACACTGGTACACCGCAGGTCATGGCTTCTAAATAAACAATGCCAAAGCCTTCTTGGGAGGGCATAATATAAGCATCAGCGAGGCGATAATGTGCTACTAACTGTTCTGTGGGAATAAAACCTGCAAAAACCACGCGATCGCTCACTCCTAAGTCTTGAGCCAGCTGGGCTAATCGTGGTTGGTCATCACCGCGACCAATGACTAGATATTTTACTTGTGGGAAAGCTTGAGCTATGTGGGGTAGTGCGCGAATAGTGACATCTACGCCTTTGTAAATATCTCCTGACCATAGTCGCGCCACGGTCATTAATACTTTTGCACCACCTAAGCTATACTTTTGAATTAATTCTGGTTGTTTAGGACCGGGGGTAAATTTATTACCATCAATAGCACAAGGTAGGATCTTGATTTTTTCTGGGTCTAGATTGTTAGCAGCGCAAGCGCGACGGCGGCTGTAGCGGCTAATTGTCCAAATGGCATTTGCTGATGCTAGGGCATTTCTTTGACTGTGTTTGAGTGGTTCCCAAACTTCTTTGCCATAGGTAAGAACTGTGTAGGGAATACCCAAGGGCTGACAAATAGTTTTGATTAGTACGGCTAGGTTAATATGACCACAAAAAACTTGCTGGGGGGGTTTTTGTAGCAGATGTTTTAACAAAGCTACGGACATATTGAGCCTTCCCAGTTGAGGGAATTTATTTTCAAAGTAATAAAATTTTAAATTATCGGACTCATAAGGATTTGACTGGTGAAAGCTATCTCGCAATAAAAAGACTTGTGCTTTACACCTAGCATTTAATCTTCCATAAGCACGGAAAATATCCTTGACATAAGATTGAATTCCGCCTTCACCAGCAAAAATCTCTAAGAAAACGAAAACATGATGAGCTTGTTTGTTAATTTGGTTAGCTGAACTTAAGTTTTCTCCTGGTGTATCAATCAGCATTTGTGTATGTTCTGATTGCTATATTTGACGATTAGTAAACAGTTTTTACCATCTGTACTGCGTTCGTAAACAACACGGTCAGCCAAACGTCGCAGGAGAAACCATCCATATCCCCCCACTTGGAGAGTACCCGGCTGTGGCTCTGCGATAGCATCGGGATCGAAGGGTTTTCCTTGGTCCCAAATTCTCATTTCCAGTCTGTCAATCCATAGACTCACTTCAATTTCTATGGTTGTTTCTGGTGGTAAAGCACGATGGGCGTGACGAACTGCGTTGGTAAAACCCTCTGCTAAGGCTAGGTGGAGGCGATAAAGTTGGCTTTCTGACCAGCCAAATTGAGGCAGATATTTAAGACAGAATTCCTCAAACCATTTTTGTACGTAGTTTAGGAGCTGTAGTTCGCTCTTCACTGTCAGATGGTCGTGCTGCGGTATGCTAAGCATTGACCTTGACTTGGATATAGAATTTGTAAGAATTTTTGTAATGGTTGCACTTTGATGATTTTAGATTTTGGAATGTTTTCTTGCTCCAAAACTAAAAGTTCCATATACCAGCTACCTTGCTAAAATCGACACCTGTAGGTTTCAAAATTACATCTACCAAAAGAATGAGCAGCTTTCCAGAACAATTAAGTGGTGATTCCTTGGCTGTTTTGGGAGATGCTCTTGAAACTACAGATGTCAAAGATTATTTGCTGCTTAGTTTAGAACAATCCCAAGGTCAAAGATTTATCTAGTGGTAAAGCAGCACCAATACCTAACCACAGGGTTACAAGAGTTCCAAACAGAAACACTGTAGTTGCCACTGGACGACGGAAAGGATTTTGGAACTTGTTCACGTTTTCTAGGAAAGGAACTAGGATTAATCCCAGGGGCACGGAGGCCATTGCTAATACTCCTAAAAGTTTGTTAGGAAGTGAGCGCAAAATCTGGAATACGGGGTACAAGTACCATTCTGGTAAGATTTCCAAGGGTGTGGCAAAAGGATTTGCTGGTTCACCTGTCATTGCGGGGTCTAGCACAGCTAGAGCTACAATGCAAGCGAATGAACCCATGATCACAATTGGGAATACGTACAGTAGGTCATTAGGCCAAGCGGGTTCACCATAGTAGTTGTGACCCATGCCTTTGGCGAGTTTAGCTCTTAACTGAGGATCACTCAGATCGGGTTTTTTTACTGTTGCCATAATTTAAATGCGCTCTCCTGCTCAAATTCAGTTAAAGCATTTGTCAAAACCATCAGCTATAAGGTTGTCCTAGGCTGGGGTCATTTGCCCGGGAGGTGTCTACAGCTTTTAGTTGCAAATACAAGTCTTTGTTTTTATTGTGGCTTATGAGTTATTAATTGTTGATTGCTCATAAGTTTAAAACAAATCTCTCTGTCTGGGAACTAAAAGCTGTTACCTTTTTGCATTTTGGCTTAGTTATGAGATTACAAAGGACCAGAAATACCTTGTTTGCGGATCATCAAGAAGTGGAACAGCATGAATACCGCAATTAACCAAGGGAGAATGAAGGTGTGAGCGCTGTAGTAGCGAGTCAGTGTGGCTTGACCGACACTGGAACCACCGCGTAACATATCAGAAATGAAAACGCCAACTACCGGAATTGCTTCTGGTACGCCACTGACGATTTTTACTGCCCAGTAACCAACTTGATCCCAAGGTAGGGAGTAGCCTGTGACACCGAAGGAAACGGTGATTACAGCTAAAATCACACCACTTACCCAGGTTAATTCACGGGGCTTTTTGAAGCCACCTGTGAGGTACACCCGGAAGGTGTGCAAAATCATCATTAATACCATCATACTGGCGGACCAGCGATGAATGGAGCGAATGAGCCAGCCAAAGTTGACTTCATTCATGATGTACTCTACTGAAGAGTAGGCTTCAGCCACTGTTGGCTTGTAGTAGAAGGTCATGGCAAATCCAGTGGCGAACTGGATCAAAAAGCAAGTTAAGGTAATTCCACCCAGGCAATAAAAGATGTTTACATGGGGGGGGACATACTTGCTAGTTACGTCCTCAGCGAGGGCTTCTAGTTCTAAGCGTTCTTCAAACCAGTCGTAAACGTTGGCCATACAATCTCAAGTTCCTAAAAATTGGTTGCTGTTGATCAATCTCCCAATTAAAAATTTTGGGATTTTCAAAAAGGGGAGTTTGTTTCTTTGCTTTTGACTTTCCAGAGTGGTGAGAGTTTTTATCTTCTTAACACTCTGTAAATATGGAATATATTGCGTTCTCTTGGCAAGCCAGGAGCAAAAATGCCAGCCACCAAATAGATCTTATCGTTTGTTGAGTGAAGTACACGCCATCAGTTTTTGAACAACTTGATGAGAGAAATGCACCACTTCTATAAAAAAAGTAACATAGTTGAGATATAGATTTCATCAACGCGGCGGTAAGTAGGCATTTTTGCCTAGAATTTTGCGGCAATTTGGGATCAGGTGCAATTTAGAAATGGTTTTCATGGAAAAACAGGTTTTCAGACTAGGATTTTCAGTCTTAATGGCGTTTTGGTTAGCCCTGGGCGCTTTCATCCCTTCGGCGGTGGCTTTAACTGATCAGCAAAGACTAGTTTCAGAGGTTTGGCGAATTGTTAATCGGGCCTATCTAGATGAGACATTTAATCATCAAAATTGGTCGCAAGTGAGGAAAAAGGTGCTAGAGAAGCCACTAAAAAACGATGAAGCGGCTTATGCAGCAATTCAGAATATGGTCAAGACTTTGGGTGATCCTTTTACGCGCTTTTTAGATCCCCAGCAGTACCACAGTTTGCAGGTGAATACTTCTGGTGAATTAACTGGGGTAGGGTTGCAAATTGCCCTCAATGGAGAGACCGGAAAGCTGGAGGTAGTGGCTCCTATTATGGATTCACCAGCAGATGCAGCGGGGATTGAACCCCGCGATCGCATTCTCAAAATCGAAGGGATTTTAACAGACAATTTGAGCCTGGAGGAAGCAGCCGCAAGGATGCGAGGCCCTGTTGGTAGTTCCGTCACACTTTTGATTGAACGAGATGGGGTAGGAAAAAAAGAAGTGAGAATAGTGCGCGATCGCATTAGTCTTAACCCTGTGGTAGCAGATCTACGTTTCTCTCCACAGGGTGAGCCCATTGGCTACCTTCGCCTCACTCAATTCAATGCTAACGCCTCAAGGGAATTAGCACAGGCTATTTCTAACCTAGAAAAAAAAGGTGCTGGTGGATATATTTTAGACTTACGAAATAATCCTGGTGGGCTATTACAATCAGGAATTGAAATTGCCCGTTTGTGGTTGAATTCTGGCACCATAGTTTACACGGTAAACCGCCAAGGTATCCAGGGTAGTTTTGAATCATTTGGCCCTGCTTTGACAGATGATCCTTTGGTGATTTTAGTAAATGAAGGAACCGCGAGCGCTAGTGAGATTTTGGCAGGAGCGCTGCAAGACAACGGTCGTGCTACTTTGGTTGGGGAAACTACCTTTGGTAAAGGATTAATTCAGTCTTTGTTTGAATTATCCGATGGCTCTGGCTTGGCGGTGACAATTGCTAAGTATGAAACGCCATCACATCGGGATATTAATAAATTAGGAATTAAGCCAGATGTGGTAATTTCCCAAGAGGCAATTACCCGAAAACAGATTGCCACGGCAACGGATTTACAATATCAAGCAGCTATGGAATTATTCAAGACTAATTCGGTGTTGGCGAGAGCCTCCAGTGGGAAGTAGGGAATGGACAGTGGGTAGATGGGAAATTTCGAGGCTGTTTCCCATTTAATTTTTCCTCACTGGTCAGGAATTTCACTAGCATTCACCAGACGGCGGTAGGCATTATCTATTACACCTTTACCTCTGAGAAAACCTGTGTTCCCACCGGGACAAATATACTGGAGTGTTTGCGGCGTGAAACGTTCTAGTATGAATTGAAAACTTTTGATTTGTCTGGGCCAGTGAAAGGTTTTTGCTGTAGGTAAGGGTACTGGTTCCCCTCCCTGGTTGGGAAGTAAATGGCGACCAGAAAATAGCACACCGCCTAATTCACTGTAGTAAAGGCAAGATGAACCGGGGGAATGGCCAGGTGTCCAAATTACCTGAGATGTGGAATTGAGTGTAAATTCATGGGTAAAGGAGGTGAGAGTTAATCCAGGTAATAGATAAGCTTCTTGCTCTTGAATCAGGACTTCGCAGCCAAAGGTTTGTTGAATTTTTGCTGTTTTACCAATGGCACCTCGATGGCTGAGAAATAACCAACGCACGCCTCCATGCGATCGCAGAAAATCTTGATTTTTTAAATCGTCAGAGGGAGAATCTATGAGGATGTTGCCTTCTTTTCCTACAATAAGGTAAGAGGTTCCTCCTAATGTGTCCCGATTTGGTGGAAAGGCAAAGATGGTATCTAATACCAAACGTGGTTGTTTAGCTGTGTGACTTGGTTGTTGAGGTGAGGGACACATGAACAAAAACCGAAACTGAGGGGTGGTAAAAATTGGGTTACAGAGTTGAAGTTCTTAAGAATTAACACTTAAGAGTTACAAGTTCTGTTAACTATTATGGACAAATTGGGTTGAGTCTGTGTAGTCGTGAAGGTTGTGGTACCGACACACTAGTAAGACGTTTTTGCCAAATTACTAAAGAGCAAATGACATTTTGGTTTCTCCTACTACTGGGACTAGCTACTTATTTGATAGTGCAGCGCAGCGTCGCTAATATGACCAGCACACCTGTTTGGTTGCTGTGGTTGGTGTTAATGACTCCAGCTTTGATATTGAGCGCCTGGACATTGATGTATGGAACGAAACAACCTCCGCCATCATCACTGATTATTTGGCCATCAATTATCTGCCTTCTGTTATACTGGCTATTGTTTCAATGGGGTCGTAAAACGCCAACAGATGTACAAACTCAACCCCAAACTATTGAATCACAATCAGCCATCCATCCTACCGCAGAACCAGTACCAGTGCGTCCCATTGAACCAACAGAAGAAACCCAACTGAGAAATTGTTTTCCCTGGTCTGTATACTACATCCACAAAATTGAGTACAGACCCCAGGCTGTGATCTGTAGAGGTCAGATCAAAACAACACCTACTCAGGCTTATGAGCAAATTAAGGCAAATGTGGAGGCGGAATTTGGCGATCGCTTTATCCTGATTTTTCAAGAAGGTTTGAATGGTAAACCTTTCTTTGTCCTTGTGCCCAACAGTCAAGCTGCTAAAAATAAAAGCAAGGGACAACAGATTACACGTCCAGGATTAGCTTTATTTTTAGTATTAGCTACTTTGGTTACTACTACTTTGGTGGGGACAAACATTGCCGGGGCAGATCCAAAACAATTGGCATCTGATCCAAATGTTTTGTGGCAAGGGTTGCCTTATGCTGTAGGGCTGATGACGATTTTGGGTATTCACGAACTGGGTCATTATTTGACCGCCCGATATTACAAAATTCGGGCCACCCTGCCTTATTTTATACCTATGCCGTTCTTTTTAGGTACTTTTGGCGCATTTATTCAAATGCGTAGTCCAATTCCTCACCGCAAAGCTTTATTTGACGTGAGTATTGCTGGGCCTCTGGCAGGTTTTGTGGCTACTTTACCTTTACTTATTTGGGGTTTGGTGAATTCAGAAGTAGTGCCGATGACGGAGGAAACAGGATTTTTAAACCCTGAAGCTCTGAATCCTAAATCTTCAATTTTATTGGCATTGCTTTCTAAGTTGGCATTAGGAGACAAGCTAACTGCAACATCAGCAATTGATCTGCATCCTATCGCCATAGCTGGTTTTTTTGGGATTATCATCACAGCTTTGAATTTGATGCCTGTGGGACAACTGGATGGAGGTCACATTGTCCATGCCATGTTTGGGCAGAAAACCGCTATCGTTATTGGTCAAGTTTCTCGCTTATTACTACTGCTAGTTTCTTTAGTGCAGTCAGGATTTTTGCTATGGGCGATTATTTTATTATTTATCCCCTTAATGGATGAACCTGCCTTGAATGATGTCACAGAACTGGATAATGGACGTGACATTTTAGGATTGATGACGATGGCATTGTTGATCACCATTGTTTTGCCACTACCCGAGGCTTTCGCTAACTTGTTGCAAATGTGAATTTGTTGCCAAGATACCTCCCTCCTCTCCTTGTGGGAGAGGGGGAATTAGCTTGTTATGATGCTTTTGCAGCCGATGGAGCCATACGGATTTCGGAAGTGAAAGAAGCCATACTAAAACCGCCAAAACGTTTAAGGATACTTACGCGCATTCGTAAATTGGGACTAGCAAACCATAAACGTTCTTCGCTAGACATGGTTTCATACTCTGTGAATAAAGTCAAAGCGCCATCGTTACCCATTTTATAGCTGCCTGCAACGGGTGCTTTCTCGGCATAACCCATTTCTCTGAGTAATTTGCCTTCGTTGGGACTAACGGCATCGGGTACGGTAACTAAGACCGTAGAACCAGTGTGTTTTTCTTCATCCCATTCCATTGTGCCATTCCAGGTGACCCTGGCACCACAGGAAGCTTGACCAGGAGCAACTTCGTATTGTTGACACAGTTTGATTACCTCTGGATGATCTGGTGGTAAACTTTCAATTACTATGTCTGACTTGCCGTCTTCAGATTGTTTAAAAGCTAAATGGTGACTGGTGCGATGGGAAAACCATTTACCAGCACTCAACTCAAAAAATTCTTCAATATTCATGAATGAAACTACCCTGCAACAAAAGGTTAAACATTCCAAAGTTAAGATTAAGCTTGGCTACTTTGTTTTTCAAGTCTTGCCAAAGAAATCCTCGCCGCTTCGCCAACGTTGGGATGCTGATCTTTTTCTAAGTATTTTAGAGCTGAAATACTCTTAGTAGTAGGAAGATTTCCCAAGGCTTCTGCTAGACGTTGGCGAACTAACCAATCATTTGACTGAGCAAAGCGCAGAATACTGTCCACAGACTGAATGTCTTGTATTTCTCCCAGTGCAGAAATTGCAGCTTCTTGTAAGACTGTTTCGCTGCTATCCAAGGCCTTAATTAAAACATCATGGGCCCGTGGGTCTTTGATATTACCTAGAGAAACCGCTGCACTAAAGCGTACTAGCCAATCAGTATCTTCATAAAATGCTCTGACCAGTGCTTCAAAGGCTCTGGCATCACCTAAATATCCTAACGCTCCAGCTGCATCGGCACGAATGCCATAATCTGGATCGTTTTCCAGAATTTTAACTAAAATTGGATAACATTCTGGTGTTTGCTTGATTCCTAGGGCAAATATTGCCATTGACCGCAGTTGTATAGATTCATCATCTAACACCTTTTTAATTAAAGGTACTGCATCTTCGGGAGGTAGCTCCCGCAAACTGGCAAGAGCTACCATGCGATCGCGCAAATTGGGACTTTCTAACTGAGCAGAGATTTCCTCTAAGGGTAGACCAGGCATTTAGTTCAAAGCGCTTTCTTTACTTATGTTTACTTTAACTGATTACCTGACGGAGTCATGGTCATTAAGCTTACCGGTTGTGAAGAGTTTATAAAAGAACTTTCGGCACTTGCTTCACCCTGGGGAGTGCCAAAGCAACTGAAAGCCCCACAGATAAATCCGGGGGCTGGAAATCAAAATAGAACAAGTTTTGTGACGAATTTACTGAGCTAATCCCCTAGAAGTAACGGCTCGTTGTAACTGAGCCAAAGCGCGATTGTAATCTAAGATAGCCGTAATGCGATTACCTTCGGCTCTTGTCAAGTCGTTCTCGGAATTAATGACATCAGTTTGAGTACCTACACCCGCTTGGAATCGTAAACGAGCCAAACGAAGAGCTTCCCTAGCCTGTTCTAAGGCAGTATTGGCAGTTTGAACATTTTCTAAGTTAGCTTTCTGGGTAGAAAAAGCCTGTTCTACCTGAAAACGAATTTGGTTGCGTTGTTCACTAAATTCAGTTTCTGCGATGGCCACATTAGCTTTTGCCTGGGCTGCACTGGCTTTAGCGGCTCCTCCATCGTACAAGTTCAAAGTAGCCCTGACGCCCACAGAGTAACCGTCAGTGACACTCACACCATCATCAAATTGATCCAGCAAGTTATAACTTGCAATCAAGCTAACTTGAGGTCCTAGGGCTGAAAGTGCTTGTCGCCGCTGCTGTTCACTGATATTACGCTGTGCCAACTGCTGTTGTAGTTCCGGACGATTTTGAAATGCTAAAATAATGCTGCTGTCTAGGTCTTGACTCCATAAACCTGCTAATTGCACAGGGTCTGCTGCACTAATGTTTACTGATTGTGGCAAACTTAACCGAGTCGATAGACGACGACGGGCAACTTGCTGTTGAGAGAAGGCATTAGTGAGTTCTTGCTGAGAATTAGCCAAATTTACTTGGGATTGCAAGACATCAAATCGCGTACCAACTCCCGCCCTTTCTAAAGCTTGTGCATCTCGTAAACTAGCCTGGGCATTTTGCACAGCAGATTGGGCAATGCGTACTCGTTCGTCTGCTTGTTGCAAGTCGTAGTATTCCGTGGCGACATTGAGGCGAATTTCCTCAGATTGGGCTTCCACTGCCAACTCATTTAAGCGTACCTGTTCCTCTGCTTGTCTGATGTTAGCTCGTCGTCTGCCGGAAGTAAAAAGATCATATGTCAATTGAGCTTGACCGCTAAAAGCCGTTGTGGTTTCAGCTGCTGGTACTGGTAAAGGTGACTGTCGTGCTTGTTGTTCTAACTGTAGCTGTTGTGCAGCGGAACGACTGCGAGTAATATCAGCACTCAGACCAACATTAGGCAATAAAGCAGCTTGAGCCTCACCCAGAGCGGCTTGAGCCCGTTCTAGCTGCAATAAAGACACCTGTAAATCACGATTGTTCCGCTTTGCCAGTTCTAGGGCTTGTACCAAGGTAATGGGCTGATTACCTTCCAATCTCACTTCCTCTGGTTTGGTAGGAAATTGCAAAGGATTGGCACTAGGGATGAGATGACCAGGAATTTCCACACTACTAGTCGGCATAAATCTTACACCTTCTATTTGCGTGGGAATTTGAGCAGTACTAGCAGGTGCAATGTTGTTAGTTTCTGGTGGCAAAAGAATTAAATCCGAACCAGTATTTCCCAAGGCTGAGGTGATGTTGGCAGTATTGGGATAACTTAGATGTTGAGACGGGCACTTACTAGCAGTTGTAGACGAAGAAATTGATATATTATTTAACTCCCCGTTCTGGGAGCAACTAGCCACGGACAACAACCCAGCGGCTGTATTACCCTGGAACTCAGTTTTTAAATTCAATGACTGAGTTTTTGCCTTTGTGGCATAAGTTGCTGACGAAGGTAAACTAGACAGGTAAACATTTGGTTTGGAGGTAACATTTAAATTACCAGTTGTTTGTAATTGCTGCTCATAACTTGCAATTTCAGTTTGTTGTTGATGGTTATTTGGGTCAGGATTTAACCAATGTGTGAAACTGGGAAATTTACCTTCATCTTTTTGCGAATCTTCTTCTATGGGTATGACAGTAGTTTTTGTCAAGATAACTGGGTTACTCTTACTCATTGAAGACTGCAAATCAAATGTAGTTAACCCAGATTCGGGTACTATATCTGGAAAAATCTGTGTCTTAGTAATAGGCAGTTGGGTATCAATATTGTCTGCTACTGAAGTTGGACTATCACTATAAGTCAAGACACTAGGAGAAGACCCAAGTTTTACACCAGTTGCTATCCCAGCTAATCCAGGCTGGGTTGTTAATACTGCTGCTGTGACACTAGGTAGGAAACTATAGAATAAGTATTGTCCTTTCACCGCATCCCCTCACACAAAAATCAATACTAGCGGCAGAAAACCCCTCTTATCCACAGAATATAGCATGATCCTCAATTTAAAAATGAATATACCATGACAGTAAATTTAAGAATCAGAACTTGCTTTGTTATCAAAACGGCGGACTATGCGCGATAGTTCCGCCTTCTCATCGATACTAACGCGAGTAGGCGAACCACTAATAATTCTTTCGTAGTGACGGAAAGAATCTTTAATTTCTGGGCCGTCAGCAGTGATATTATACTCGCGGATACCCTTGTCGTGCCAGGAACCCCGCATTTTAAATACATTAATTGCCCGTGACATTTCACCACGAATTTCTACGTACTGTAACATCAAAATTGTGTCAGTAATTGTAGAAATATGGGAGTCAGTAATGGAATGTGATCCCATAAATTGGTCAGTTGTGTTGGTAAAAAAACCAGTTATTTCTTCTTGCTTGGCATAACCAGTAACACCAATGACAAACTGACGGAAGGCATTATTACTCACTCCTCTAGCTAGTGCTGAAAGCGAGTCAATGGCAATGCGGGAGGGCTTAAAAATTGCAATTTCTGATTTAATAATTTGCAAGTGGTCTTCCAAACCAGTTGATTCAGGATAAGTGCAAATTATTTTGAGTAATCCTTGACGTTCTAATTCTTCAAAATCAATTCCCCAAGAATAGGCATTACGAGACAGTTGAGCCCGTGATTCTTCATAAGCAAATAATATTGCTTGTTCACCATTTATGCACCCGTCTTGTAGAAATTTACTGACTAGTAAAGTTTTACCAGTACCCGTGGCTCCTGTTGCCAAAATAATAGAATCTTTAAAGAAACCACCCCCGCACATTTCATCGAGGGTTTTGACTCCAGATGATACTCTGACATTAGAAGATCTTTGGGTCAAGCGCATTGCTCCCAAAGGAAAAATATTGACTCCTTCATTAGTAATTGTAAAAGGATACTCGCCTTTCATATGAGTTGTACCACGCAATTTGAGAATTTCAATTGTGCGCCGGCGACGTTCTCCTTCTAAAACATTACGTACAATTACCACGTTATCGGAAACAAATTCTTCTACCCCAAAGGAAGCAACAGCCCCGTATTCTTCACTACGTTCAGTGGTGATGATAGTTGTGACGTGTAGTTGCTTCAGACGGGCAACAAGGCGGAAAATCTCTCGCCGCACCACTCCCATGGCTTCATACTGCTGAAAGACTGCTGTAATTGAGTCAATGGATACTCTTTGGGCTTTATATTTGCGAATTGCATATTGCAAACGTTCAATGAGTGCAGACAGATCAAAGTTACCAACAATATCTTGACCTTCGGGATCTGGTGAAGCATCAAGAATAAATAACTTTCCTTCATCAATGAGGCGTTGTAAATTCCACCCGAAAATTTGGGCGTTTTTAATAATGTCGCTGGGGGATTCTTCAAAGGTAACAAATACACCGGGTTCATCAAAACGGGTAATACCGTTATAGAGAAATTGCAGGGATAATAAAGTTTTGCCTGTGCCGGATGTACCACTAACTAAGGTAGTTCTACCAATAGGCAAACCTCCGTGGCTAATATCGTCAAAGCCCTCTATCATCGTGCGAATTTTTTCTACCCCAGTAATCAGGGTGTTGTTTGGCGCTGCTTGGTCTTTTTCGCTCATTGTTTGTTAACAAATGGGTATTAAACCCGGTTTTTATATTACTAAACTAAACTTGGTAATTTGTTATCAAATTTGTATGATTAAAGATTTTTTTTACTCTTCCCAATATTCTTCACTTAGTTCTTCATAAAGTAAATCTAATCCAATCAAAACTCTTTCTCTGTCTGATAGGTCACCAATTATTTTGCGGACGGGTGGAGGCAAAATTTTAGATAATGTTGGCGTAGCTAATATTTTATCTTCTTCGGCTAGCTGTGGGTTTTTCAGCACATCAATTACTTTCAAAGCATAGACACCTTGAAATTCCTGTTCTAAAATATTTCTAAGTATTTTTAATGCTCTTACGGAATTAGGTGTATTCCCTGCTACATAAAGCTTGAGGACATAAGTTTTTCTGGGTTGATTCATTATTATGAATTTCGTTTATTTATAAAGTGAACATCTATACAGTTCACACAAGTGCGCTAGTATATCTATGAGTGTTAGGCGGTAATCAAGCAGTGCTTCATCACTCCTGCCTTCTAATCTTAGCTGTATGGAAAAGTCTTCAATTAGTTCCATATGAAATTCTATAATTTGAGGCACAGGAATATTAGCATAAAATACTGCTTTGATAAATTTATCAATTTCATCTTTCAGAGTTTTGTCTGCAGTAAAGTAATTTATAAGAATGCGGCGATAATCTGCTTTAAGCTGTTGTAACAATGCCTGCCGATCAACTTGAGTCATCTGCTGAAAGAACTGCTGTGGTTTTTGTGTCTGTCATGGAAGTACATAAAAAGATTGACTAGTGAAATTTTTATTAAGATATTGTTGCCCCCACGTCAGTAGGTAGTAAATTCTAGCAGTGGTAGTGGTGATTATTGGCCATCAGCTCAATTGCTCGGTGGTGTAATGATTGAAACTTAGTTGGGTAATTTGTTTAGCCTGAGGGTCTCAATGGGGGAGACTGGCTGGAAAAACCAATATGATCAGTAACATATGTATACTTGTATGTCTGAAGTTAATCACCCTGACCCATATTGGTGGAGTATCTATATCATTAGATGTAGATAACACTTTTAAGGTTTATGTGTAGTTGTGTATTAGATTGGTAACTTTCCTTTTCAGTGCATGTCTGGTTGTACAACAGCGAGATACACTTGGATAAGTGCTAGCACTTAGTAGCTTGTGGATTGAGCCTCTGTTGTCAATGAAGGTACATTATTTAATTAATGATTCACGTATGTATATTTCCCCAGACATAGATCCCTTGACTTCACTCCTTGATAAGATACTTAAATTAACTTAAAGTATCGTCTCGTTCTAAATCATTATAATTCCTCAAGGTTTATTAGCGAATCTTTGACCCCATAATTGTTTTAGTTGTCACGCTGGAAAAGAAGTTTCCACAGCAGTCAGGGACTGACAAGGACACTTCCCTAAAAGTACCAGCGGCATAGGCAACGAGTGAGCGCCATAACTCCTGTCCAATAAAAATATGGCCGTGAGTGCATTCAAACGGCAAACTCATTGTTTCAATGGCGTTGTGGCTGTAACAAGAATCGCTGAAATGAGTCTTCTCAAAGAATATTTGTTTGCTGGTGGAACAGTATTTGCTGAAGTGCTGATGGTGAACCTGCAAGCTTCCACAAAGAAGAATGACCCCTAAGATTCCTTATGTCAATGCTACAGTACCCGCTTTATGACTTTCTCGCAACCGTACCCAACTGCGTAGAAACAAGTACCCTGGCTATAGTGCTGGGGATATTTGAGCAAGAACAGTGCGATCGCTTGGTGATAGTAAATCAGCAACAGTGCCCTTTGGGATTGGTGCAATCTGCTCGCTTAACACAAAAACTATTGGTAGCATCCAGTGGTCATGAAATGTTGGATTGGCACCAGCCGCTGTCCAAGTGGGATCAAAGCATCATAGAACCACTCAAGACATTACCTGCAAGTTATTGTGTAGAGCAATTAGAGTTACTTTTACGTTACCAATTGGAATTTAGCGGATCTGAACATCAGATTCTAAGGAACAATAACTTAGAGTGGGCGCTGATTGATGCAGATGGCAAATTCCTGGGATTGCTTAACAGCGCAAGTCTGTTAAGAGCCTTGGCTAAGGAAAAATTGGCAATCAATACTAGGAAAAATAGATACTCTCCGGCTGTCAAGAGAACGGCTAAAAATATTTCCCCAGATAATCTTAACACTTCCAGAAAAAGAGCCAAAACTCACAGGCAAATTGACTTATTAGGCATGGGGCGATGTCCTTCTAACAGTACCGGGGAATCCCAAAGAATAAATCAACGTCAACCAGCACAGAAATCACTGGTGCAGTTATTGGAATTATTGCCTTGGCCGTTAATGCTGCAAACTGGAACAGGTGAAGTGGTAGCAAAAAATCCGGCTTGGTGGCAGCAATTAGGAGCATTGAAAGATCCAGAGGCCATCCGACAACAAGTAGAAGCAATACTGGCCTCAGCCCAGACGAAAACGGCTACAGAATACGCCAGCCAACAAGGAAGTAGATTTTATTCTCATGGTGAGGGGGGTAATGCCCGCCAGGGGCAATCTATACCACTACGGTCTAAGTTAGGCCT
Organism: Umezakia ovalisporum Ak1311; assembly: GCF_029891685.1. Classification (NCBI taxonomy): domain Bacteria; kingdom Bacillati; phylum Cyanobacteriota; class Cyanophyceae; order Nostocales; family Nodulariaceae; genus Umezakia; species Umezakia ovalisporum. The sequence goes on from NZ_JANQDJ010000041.1 coordinate 83,955, forward strand.
GCCCCCAAGAATATCTTCTCCACCGCCAATGGACAATGTATATAAACAGCCAATAGCCACAACGGCTACATCCAATCGCTGCTTTTTGGATAGTCAGATGGGTACTTGTACTTGTGTTGTGGAGGTGCAAAGTGGTCAGGAGCGAATTTGGCAATTTGCCAAGATTTCCTTGGATAATCAGAAGTCAGAACTACTGTTGCGGGAAATATTGGCTGGAGAATTTACCTTTGAGCAAACTGGGGAAAATCTCAAGACAGAACAAAATCATGACCTATGGTTAGTATTAGCCACTGATGTTACGGAACAGCAGCAGATATGTAAAGAACTAGCGGCGAAAAATGCTGATTTGATTCAACTAAATCGATTAAAGGATGAATTTTTAGCTTGTATCAGTCATGAACTGAAAACCCCCCTAACTGCTGTTTTGGGACTATCAAGGTTGCTGGTGGATCAGCAGTTGGGTACACTCAACGAGCGCCAAGCCCGTTATGCAGGACTAATTCACCAAAGCGGAAGGCATTTAATGAGTGTGGTCAATGATATTTTAGATTTGACTCGGATGGAAACAGGACAGATGGATTTAGCCCTGGTACCTGTGAAAATTCGGACGGTGTGCGATCGCGCCCTGGCGGAAGCAAAAGCAATCCACACTCAAACTACCAAGGCTTCCGCTTCAGCAAACCCAACAGAAAATGCTATTCCTGATTTTACCCTCTTTGTTGAGCCAGGCTTAGACCAGATGGTGGCGGATGAATTGCGCTTGCGTCAGATGTTAGTACACTTACTGTCCAATGCCTTTAAGTTCACAGAAAACTCTGGGGAAATTGGTTTGCGGGTTAGTCGTTGGGAAGGTTGGGTTGCCTTTACAGTGTGGGATACAGGTATTGGCATTCCTGAACATCAGCAACATTTAATTTTCCAAAAATTTCAACAGTTGGAAAATCCCCTGACGCGGCAATTTGAAGGAACTGGTTTGGGGTTGGTGTTAACTAGGGCTTTGGCTCGTCTTCATGGAGGTGATGTTAGCTTTTTATCTCGTGAAGGCAAGGGTAGCCAATTTACGTTACTGCTACCACCAAGTCCACCGCCCACTGGTTTAACAAGTACTGATATGGGAATGAGAGCAGATGGTAAAATCCCAGTTTCTGAAACACGAGAGGTTACAAGTTCAGCACGTAGCCCCATGACGACAATTGCCCAACATCAACCTACTAGCTCACAAAGGTTAGTCCTGGTGGTGGAAGCTGTGGCTGGATATATCGAAGATTTAACTGATCAGCTCAAGGGTTTAGGTTATCGGGTGGTGATTGCTCGTTCGGGAACAGAAGCAGTAGAAAAAGCCCGACGCTTGCAACCAAAAGCTATCTTCTTAAATCCACTATTACCTTTACTTTCGGGTTGGGATGTGTTGACTTTATTGAAATCTGATGCTGCTACTAGGCACATTCCTGTGATGGTGACAGCGACGGGGGCTGAAAAAGATCAAGCATTTGCTTATGGGTCTGATGGTTTTCTCAATTTGCCAGTTAAGCACCAGGATTTAGTACCATTGTTAGAAAACTTAGTTACTCAACTAGCAATTGGGCACTCGGGGTTAGAAAATCAGCACATCACAGTAACTAGAACTCCACTGCGAATTTTGAGGTTGGTAGAACATAATTTACAGTCAATTGACCCCCATCCTTCCCTGCGAGAACATCGGGTAATAGAGGTAGATGATTTAGATCAGGCTGAACTTTTAGCACGGGTTTGGAAGTTTGATGTAATTTTATTAGATGCGAAAGGTTCTGTTGCTCAAACTTATCTAGAACAGTTAATTCAACATCCCACATTGGCTAATATTCCATTGGTGACTTGCGATGTAGCAACTACTTTAGCGGCTTCCCAAATATCTGGTTTGTCAGTGTTTCCTTATTTAACATCTCTCTCTAGAGAGGAAAAAAACTTGACCCAGCAAACAGATCCTTTGTTATCTGTGTTGCAAATTGCTTCTGGTGTTTGTTGCCCACCAAGTATCCTTGTGGTGGATTTGACGATGCTGGATGATTTGCCACGGACGCGGTTCAAAAAGGTGAAAGATGCGACGGTAAAACAATCTTCCCTGAATAATGAGATTACTGAGCGGGGGTCTGAGTGGTTCCAGGCTTTAATTCAGTATTTACAGACTGCTGGTTTAAAAGCTGCAATGGGGCGTTGTTGGACTGAGGTGTTACAACAAATTCGTCACCAAAGTGTTGATTTACTGCTGATTTGTTTGGGAGATTCTTCTGTGGATCAGGAGGTGCTAGGGAAATTGAAGGTTTTGGCGGATTTACCTGAGGATTTGCCCCCAATCTTGGTAATTGATGAGAAATTAAATCACACTGTGACTTGTTCTCTGTCGGAGGGTTCTCCAGTGGAAAATGTTATGAGTGAGTTGGCGCAGTTTGTGTTGAGCATAGGGTCTCGTCAAGCTTTGGGGAAATCCCGTCCCTTACCGGGTAGTGTCTCGGTGAGGAAAACAGAGGAAACTAATGCTCAGATTTTGCCTCGTTCTATATCAATGGAGGATTTATTGACTCAGATCAATCAAGCTTTGGGTGTAAGAAGGCCTGGAGAATTTAGTTAAAAAATTGAAGATGCAACATTTAAGAGTGTTAAAAATAGCGAAATTGAAGCCCAGAAAAAAATAATCACGTCTGTATCAAACCAATTTGTTGATTTTTTTCCAGGAAACTCGAATTAACTGATAAGTTTTTTTTGTGTATAAGATGTCGTATGTATCGGGCTGTAAGTCCATTTTTACAAAGGCTTTGGGTTCAGCGAGGATAAGTATTGACGCTGGCTGTGTTGGCTGAAAAGTAAGATTTTTAATGTGCTCTACAGCATCTTTGGTGAGTTTAATATAATTTACTTGTTGTTGGGTGTAAAAGACTACGCTCGGTTTTTTGAAACCTACCATAACTAATTCTTCGTCTGGTTGTTTTGCTTTGACTATGAGAGCAGATAATTCTCTTAAGGGTTGTTGACGTTGCTGATCCATCAAAAATAAAGCTGGCATTAAGACAATTATTAAAAATAGTGTAAATAATAGTAAATTGACATTGATAATATTTTGCCAACGGCGATTAATAATCAAGGCGGCCATGATTAGCGCACCCAAGAACCAAATTAATCCCCCTAGTGTTGGTAAGCCTGCTTTTTGAATCAGTGCCGGAAAGTCGGGTGCAACTGAATTATTATTGATGAGGTGAATAATGTGAAATAGTGCTGCTGCTAGTACTGTGGCAAGGATGACATTTATCCAAGCACTGAGTTTGAAAGAAAAGGACACAGAGGATTTATCTTGGTTGTTGGGGCCGAAAAAGTCGCTCCATAACAGCGCTACTAAAATAGCTGCTGCTGGCATTAAAGGTAGTACATAGCTGGGAAGCTTCGTGATTGCAATGCTGAAAAAGCCAAAGATGCTAATTAACCAGATGCAGGCAAATAAACTAAATTGTTGAGAGCGTGTTTGGGATATCCAGTGCGATGGCTGGCAAATTTTCTGTTTAGCTATTGCTAGGGGTAAATACACAGAGTAGGGGGCAAAACCGAGGAGAATTACTACAAAATAGAAATACCAAGGGGCTGAGTGACCATTAACTACTTCTGTGAAACGTTCGATATTGTGATAGCCAAAAAAAGAATCAATATAATTCCAACCATTACGCCAAGTTACTAGGATATACCAGGGGGCTGATAAAGCGAAAACAATCAGCATACCCGTGAGGATACGCATTTCTTTTAGTACTTCTCGGAGCTTGCCGACATAAATGATAAATGCGCCGATAATGAGTATGGGCAAAACAAGTCCTACAGGCCCTTTGGTTAAAATCCCTCCAGCAATTAGTACATAACAAGCTAAATACCACTTGTTGGGGAATGGGGACGAAAAAGATTCTGGCTTTTGTTCATTCTTACCTGCATAGCCCAGAAAAAAACATAATAACGCTGATGCGATGCACCCGGTCAGCATCATGTCAGAGACACCGATTCTTCCCCAGACAATCATCTCAGGATTGAGTGCTAGCATAGCCCCTGCAACTAAAGCTGTTAAGTTGCCTTGAGCGGGGTGTGCCAGTTGTTCTGATTGGTTTTTTTGAGCACAATACCAGTGTACACTGTAAAAAGTTAAACCAATGATTCCCGCAGATGCGATGGCTGAAGGTAAGCGCACCGACCATTCGTTCACTCCGATAATTGAGTAGGCCATGGCTTGACACCAGTAAATTAAAGCTGGTTTATCAAAACGAGTTGCGCCGTTAAAAACCGGAGTGATCCAATCACCTGTTACCAACATTTGCCGGGAAGCTTCAGCAAATAATGGTTCTGTTTCATCAATCAAACCCACACTGCCCAAATTCCACCCATAAGCCAGCCAACTAATCAGAATTAGTATACTTACGGCAAAAACCGGACTTTTCGCTAGATTGTGGTACCAGTGGTTAACAATACCAGAAACACTCAGTTTTATCCTCATGGGTCATTAGTTATCAGTTAACAGTCATAACTAGTGAATAGTCGTTGACTGACTATATTTTGTTCTGCTATCAAGAATGGGAAATTTATTAATTGTCCCTTTCGTCAAGGACTCAGTACCAATAACCATTCTTGATTTTCGCTGTTCCATTGAGGCAAAGAGGTTTCCCCAACAACATATGGGCCCCAGTAACGCCGAGAACCGTCTTGTGCGAAGGCAACTATAATATCTCCATTTTCCAGTTTGAGATTTCCATCAGGCAAGGATAAAATCAACCCTTTTTCACTACCTTCTTGGGGATCAAAATCCCAATGAGCCGGAAGATGATAATTAGTTTGAGTGCCGGGGTTTTTCACCCGGGGTTGTCGTGCTAGTAAGGCCAGGCGCACAGGCTGATCTGTTTGATTACTGATTCGTAAAGTTCTCTGACTCTGGGCATCAGCATTTGAGTGTTGACCCTGTGTCAAAATGTGAGTGTCATTGATTCCAATTTTATTGGTTTGGTTATTTGCTGGAATTAAGTCAGTAGAAGGAAGTGTTTGATCTGGGAGTGGTGGTGCAGAAGTTGCATCCGGATTTAATGTATCAGAACTCACTGGCAAAGATGTATCGGAATCTACTGACTCAAAAGATACACTTATCTCCCAGCATCCTATCATTAACCCAAGCAACCCCAAAGCACAAACTGTAATAGCAGCGTTACGATATAGTTTAGATTTCATATTGATAATGGTTAGCAATAATATTTTATTTTGCCTAGGCTTAACCAAATATTAGCCTGTTATTTGAATGTTAACTCGATATTTTGCTAGTGGCTGATTCTAGCTTCTTGTAGCCTCAGAAGATGCAATGTATAGGAAGTACCATGTTTAGCAGAGCAGTTCGGCATAAATAATTACATTAATTGTCAAGTAAAAAATAGATAAAAAAGCTTGTTCTTGTTAACAAGAATGATAATCAAGGAAAAATGTAAAATATTATACGAAAGCTATAAATCCGTTTGTAGAAACGCAAACAGCAGCTTTTGAGAATGATGTAGTGTGAGTAACAGGGTGTTTTTCCTTATGTTCTGGGCATGACTGGGGAAATTCCTGTATATATATTAATATTTTTTAGTCAGTTTAACTAACAAGAGGGGAATTTCACCTTTTTTTTGCGTCTCAATTTGCCTACCATTCAGAATGTCAAGTTGCTGCTTTGATCTCAAACATAGTCTTGTTAGGATGAAAACTGGCAAAATGTTACCATTTCGCAAAAGTACCTAGGTAATTAATGCAAAACACTCGTCTCACTAACTTATTCGATTCCATTGCTATCCGTTTGGGGCAATGGTTTTTAAATCCTTGGCGACGTTTATCGTTACTGTTGATTAGTTTCTTTTTTGGTTTTTTTCTGGGAACAGCAATTTCCACTATAGCTGGACAAAGAGGTCTGTTAGATATTGTGATGGCCGGCATTTTAGTTGTATTGACAGAGGTGACTAGCAGAGTATTTTATGGTCGGAGGTTGTTGTCTAAGCAAGTGCTTTTGATCGAATCGCTAAATGTTCTCAAAGTCGGTTTTATCTATAGTATGTTTGTCGAATCCTTTAAACTTGGTTCATAATTATGGATTCTTGGGCTAGTGATGCGGATACAACAAAAGCAGGTTTACTCAACCCTATCCTGGCAAATTTTAACCGATTATGTCAAACTAACCTGAATAAACCACCAGAACAAATTTTGGCGGTGTTCTCAGACCTGTGGCTACCACTGAGTATAAAGTTAGCATCACATCGCCAAGGATTGGGACGACCGCTCATTCAGGGAATTTTAGGTGGACAAGGTACGGGTAAAACTACAATGTGCCAGGTTCTAAGTTTGATCCTGGAGGAAATAGGGTTTCGTACTTTGAGTTTATCTTTAGATGACTTGTATAAAACTTATAGCCATCGCTTGGTTTTAACTCAACAAGACCCCAGGCTGATTTGGCGCGGACCCCCAGGAACCCATGATATAGATTTAGGTTTAAAGGTATTAGATCAAATTCGTCAGGGTAAAAGTCCAGTTATTGTTCCCCGCTTTGATAAATCTCTATACAACGGTGCAGGCGATCGCACCAGTCCAGAAATTGTCAAAGACATTGATATTGTCCTGTTTGAAGGATGGTTTGTGGGGGTGCGACCAATTGACTCCAACGTATTTAATTATGCACTACCACCAATTATCACAGATGAAGAGAAGAACTTTGCTCGTGATATGAATCGGCGACTGAGTGATTATTTGCCACTGTGGGAACGATTAGACAGTTTAATAGTCCTATACCCCACTGATTATCGTTGTTCAATGGCATGGCGTAAACAAGCAGAACGACAAATGATCGCTGCTGGTAAATCAGGAATGTCTGATTCACAAGTTGAGGAATTTGTCAATTATTTTTGGCGATCGCTACACCCAGAATTGTTCATTACCCCCTTGGTGAAATCGCCTAAAGGCGTTGATTTAGTGATTTCAATTAAACCTGATCACAGCATGAGTTTAGTTGACGGCAAATCATCAATCAATTAGTATAAATTTCAAGTGTTGAAAATATGTAATGAGCATACAGACAAAAAGTGACAAGAGCCTTGTGATACTATCTTTTTGACTGAATTTTTTTGAGTAAATCGTGAAAAGGTTGCCAATTATCTTCTTGGACAATAGGTTCCCAAACTGATTCAATAATGGGTCTTAATAATGCTGTTTGGGGATTGTGATGAGTAAGGGTTTGGGCAATTATATCCATACGTCCAGGTGGAAAAGAATTGAGAATTTTATGATACAGTAGACACCAATTCTCGAAAATTTTTGCTGGTGATATTGGGAGAATATTGGAACCGTTGAGGACAAAGGCGGGGTCTTCTCGCCATTTGGAAGCAAAAGTACGGGCTATTTCCCAGAAAAACAGGTGATAACCAACTTGGCTATCTTCTAAGAATTGAATAGTTAAATTTAACAGTTCATTTGCTTCTGGTAGCTGAAACTCCTCAAAGCCCAACTTTTTCAACATTAACGAGCGGTATTTACCTTGGTAATAATGATTAAATTTTGCTAATTCTGACTCCATTTCGGTTTTGTCAATAATTGCCTTTAATGGCTCCTGGAGCATTTCTAAATTCCACTGACAAATACTTGGTTGGTGACTATAACAGTAGCGTCTATAGTAGTCAAAATAAGCAGCGGTAAAGTATGGATCATAAGTAGGAATAAATGCATAAGGTCCATAGTCAAAACTTTCGCCTGTAATTGACATATTGTCAGTATTCAGCACTGCATGACAAAAGCCAGCGGCCATCCACTGGGCTGCTAGTTGTGCTACGCGTTGGACTAATTCGGCATAAAAGAAAATGTATTTATTTTTTTCTAGGATTAAATGAGGATAATAATTCTCAATTACGTGGTCTAAAAGTTTCTTGGTTAAATCTGGTCGTTGCAAATAATGCAATCGTTCAAAAGTGCCAAAACGTATATGAGAACTGTTGAATCTGACCATTACAGATGAGCGAGTGGGGGAAGGTTCATCACCACGCCAAAGAGATAAACCAGTTTCAATCATTGTCAAACAGCGAGAGGTACGTACTCCCAATTGATGTAATGCTTCTGCTGCTAGAACTTCTCGCACTCCGCCTTTGAGTGTGAGCATCCCATCACCACCGCGAGAGTAGGGTGTTTTGCCAGAACCTTTTGTGCCTAAATCATACAATTCACCATTAGTACCACGTACTTGTCCGTAGAGAAACCCTCTACCATCACCCAAGTGAGGATTATATTCCCCAAACTGATAGCCGTGGTAACGCAATGCTAAAAATGGTTTGCGTCCCTGGAATTTCCCAAAGGCATTGATAAAATCTTCGTCTCTAACTGTTTGGGGGTCTAGTCCTAAAGGAGGTAGCAGTGCATCATTGCGCCAGCGTAAAGTATTCCGGGGAAAATCTGCCGCCATCACTTCGTCGTAGTAATCATCACCCAAGGATGCCAATGCTGGTTCATAGTTCAGGGTGAGAAAAGGATTGTCAAAATTTTGGTCGTTGGGAGTTTCAGCCAGATTCATCACCAGGAAAGCTCATTGATTGTTCTTTTCATCCTACCGTCGCCAGCGGGGAGTTTGAACTCAATTGCAGGAAAATCGCTATTTATTTTTTTACAGTAAGATAAGTTGAATAAACTGTTACCAACCACAAAATTATCTCTGCCAATGTTTCAGATTCAAAAAGTTACCGTACCTGTTCGCGTTATCGGTTTAATTAGTGGTACTTCCGTAGATGGTATTGATGCTGCTTTGGTAGAGATTACTGGTAGTGATTTAGATTTGAAGGTTTCGTTCCTAGCAGGGGAAACCTATCCCTACACTCCGGAATTAAGAAAAAAAATTTTGGCCATTGGGGCAGGCGTTCCCATTTCCATGGCAGAATTAGCACAAATGGATGATGCCATTGCCATTGCTTTTGCTCAAGCTGCTCAAAATATCCAAATTGGTCACGAGGTTGCAACTTTGATTGGTTCCCACGGTCAAACTGTTTATCATCGACCACCTCTAAAAGAAGGTCAAAATTTCCAGGATTTTAATTTTGCCCACTCTCTAGGTTATAGCCTGCAATTAGGTCGCGGAGCTTTGATTGCTCATCTTACGGGAATTACAACTGTAAGTAATTTTCGTGTGGGCGATATCAATGTTGGTGGTCATGGTGCGCCTCTTGTACCGAGGGTAGATGCTTTTTTATTAAGTGATTCTGTTTTAGGGCGTTGTATTCAGAATATTGGTGGAATTGGCAATGTTACTTACATTCCCCCTCGTGGTGATGAATGGCTGACAAAAATTCGTGGTTGGGATACCGGACCAGGAAATAGTTTATTGGATTTGGCAGTACAACATTTGACTGATGGTGCTAGGTCCTATGATGAAAATGGGAATTGGGCAGCTAGTGGTGTTCCTTGGGCTTCCTTAGTGGAACAATGGCTCAAGCAAGATTATTTTCATCTACCCCCCCCTAAATCTACGGGTCGTGAATTATTTGGTGTGGCTTACCTGGATCAGTGTTTGCGAGATGCAGCACCGTACCAACTCAGCCCTGCTGACCTACTAGCCACACTCACAGAACTAACAGTTGCCTCTATTGCTCATAGTTATCAAACTTTTTTGCCCCAAATGCCTCAGCAGGTGTTACTGTGTGGTGGTGGCAGTCGTAATCTGTATTTAAAAGAAAGGTTACAGTTGTTGTTGCCATCGGTGCAAGTTTTGACTACAGATCAAGTGGGCTTGAATGCAGATTTTAAAGAGGCTATCGCCTTTGCGGTTTTAGCTTACTGGCGACAACTTGGCCTTGCTGCTAACTTACCTGCTGTGACTGGGGCACCTCGTGAAATACCTTTGGGAGAAGTTCATTTAACAAGAACTGAGGAAAAGCACATCATCTGATGTTGTGTGGAGAAATGTAAAACTTTGTTAAGAAGGATATATATCTACTTGTAAGTTTGATTTATAAAAAATATAATGCTTATCAGTGGGAGTTGCAGGGAGTTGCAAAACTTCATTGAAAAACCTGCAAGGCTCAAGAAAAGAGTGGAACAGAGGTTAGTTTATCGATTCCACAGAGGGCTTAACGTTAAGAATGTGAGCCCTTGTTGCTGTGTGAAAGTCCAATAAATTCTCAATATAAACTTGCTCAACAATGGGCAGTGATTCTACCAAAGAGCGAGGGTGGCTGTGTACATAACTTTAGCTTTAACCTAGAATTGCTGGTGGTGAGTTGTTAGTTGAAGTTGACGCCCCAGCATCCCCAGCTCCTTTCCTTCTTGGAACCGAGCAAGAGAAGGAGGTCGTCCACCGCGACACACAAGCTCATCTATGCCGGAGTGGAACCTGAATCTAAGCCCCACTGGTGCTTGAGCAGCTCTTGATAGGTTGCTTCCCGCACCATCATCTGCTCATAAAGCTTGACCAAAAAATCCTTAGCTTGGTCGTGGCTCATGTGTTGTACTTGGGTAGCAAAGGAGCGGATGCTAAATTGCTGTTCTAAAGATAGTTGGATGGGTTGGTTCATAATAAACTCCTAGAAAAACAACGCTTAAAATCTATGTCGATTACACAATTCCCAAAGGTACAAAATTTGGGTGAGTGTTCTTCGTACAATTGAACTTCTATATTAAGAAAGATAACAATTGTTTGACGAATTGCCCACATCCTTATGGGTAGGATTCTGGTTTTGTTATTTTGTAGTTCAACCAACTGATGTATAGCTAAGGTTTACCTCCCACTCGTTTCCAAGTCTTCTGTCAGGAGTTTTGATATAGGGGTAGGAAGGCTCAGGTAATGTGGGTGTATTTTATTAGCCACATATGATTGGGTAGAAGAAGTCAATGAATCAAACTGTGTAATGTTAACCTCCGTTAGGTAAGTTTGGAGGTTAAGAGTATTTGTATCAAGTTGTCAACAGGAAAAATGCTCAGGCTGAACAAATTGTTGAAGATTTGGTATAAATAGGAAAAATATGGTCGAATATATGCAGTGAAAAAATGTTGATTCGCAATTTTGGACTTTAAATTCGCAGTTGTTGTTGGAAAGCAATTTCATGTCAGTGGAACCTATGGGCTTTTGAGTAGTTAAAATCCAAAATTGCATATCCGAACTATGGTGGAGTGTTTTCTTCTACGGAGATAATGACGACGGTAATGTTATCGTGTCCACCTTGGTTTTTGGCGGATTCAATCAGAGAAACAGAAGCTTTTTCCAATATGGGAAAGTTACCAAGGTGTGCAGCAATATTCTGATTGGTCAGTTCTTCAGTTAAACCATCACTACATAGAAGTAGGCGATCGCCTGTTTTGATGTCAATTTCTTGCACCTCAACTTGACATAAATCTTCCCTACCTAAACATCGGGATAATACATGGCGGAAGGGGTGATTGCGGGCTTCCTCTTCGGTGATATCACCTATTTTAATAGCCCTAGCTACCCATGTATCATCTTCGGTGATTTGTTGTAATTTCCCCTCCCGAAACCGATAGAGCCGAGAATCACCAACGTGAGCGCACCAAGGAGAATCTGGTGAGCGAAAAATCACGGCGACCACGGTAGTACCCATATCAGCACCTTCAGGATGTTTTTGCTGCTCGTTGAGGATGGCTGCATTGGCTTTTTCGAGGGCATTTTCTAGCAATTTTTGACTTGATTCACTACTATCCCAGTGAGACCCCAGAAAAGCTGCAATTTCTTCCGTGGCGGTGTGACTTGCTTGCTCACCTCCTGCATGACCACCCATACCATCAGCAACAATAAAAAATCGTCCATGGGGGTCGATATAGTAAGCATCCTGGTTATTAGAACGAACAAGTCCCGGATCAGTAATACCGACGAATTTTAGTTTCATAACTTTTGACGAAAATTAATACATTCGGTCATAACGGTCGAGGCGTGATAGCAAGCGAATCAGCAGAACCGAGACTAGGGCTGCAATTAAACCGGCTAAAACGGCTAACCATACATAACTATTCACCAATAAAATTGTGGCAGAAAGAGTAAATCCGCTGATAATTAGAGCGTAGCTTGTGCCGATTTGAACATTGCTTTGCCTTCGTAGCAGACGCTCAGTTTCTATTGAACGGACGCGCACGCGCATATCTCCGCGTTCTAATTTTTCTAGTGTATCCTCTAATCTCCGAGGGAGGCCAAATGCAGTTGTGCTGACTTGAACTGCTTGGCGACTTAATTCATTGATAAAGCTATTATTATCGGAACCATTCATATTTGTTATGAGTTGCATTGCATATGGTTGGGCAACTTCCATAAAGTTAAATTCTGGATCTAAGCCTTTGCCTACCCCTTCTAGAGTAGAAAATGCTCGCATTACGAAAGTGAAGGTTGCAGGAAACCTAAATGGTTGATTGTAAGCTAATTCGTACAGATCGTCACTGATTGCGGCCACAGATTGATTTTCAAAAGGCTGATCCATGAAATGGTCTAGCATATACTGGATGGAACGGCGCACAGGTCCCATATCATCTGTAGGTGCGATGGCTCCTAAATTGATGAGAGACTGTACAACGCGATCGCCATCTTTTTGAGCAATGCCAAACAAAGTTTCCATCAATCCTTCACGGACATTGGATTGAATTCGCCCCATCATACCGAAGTCGTAGAAGATTAAATCCCCATTAGGACTTACGGCAATATTGCCTGGATGGGGATCGGCATGAAAAAAGCCATTATTGAGCAACTGCAACAAGTAAGCTTGGGCGCCTTGACGGGCTAGGACTTTGCGATCTAAACCTGCGGCTTCTAAAGCTTCGTATTGGCTAATTTTAATTCCGGGGAGATATTCTAAAGTTAAGACCTTAGGAGAAGCGTAACGCCAGTAAACCCTGGGGACCTTTACCCAGTCATAGCCGCGAAAGTTACGGCGAAATGTATCAGCATTACGACCTTCATTGAGATAATCAATTTCTTCCCAAAGAATACGGCAACACTCTTCATAAATCCCTAGCCAATCTCGCCCCCGTCCCCACTGGGGGTGGTTTTGGAAGTAGCGGGTGATGCCTTTGAGAACTTGTAAATCGATTTCAAATAACCTCTTTAGTCCAGGACGTTGTACTTTGACAACAACTGCTTCCCCGGTGTACAGCACAGCTTTGTGTACTTGGCCTAAACTAGCAGCCGCCAGGGGGATAGGTTCAAAACTTTGGAATAAATCGGGAATTTTTTTGCCTAGCTCTTGCTCAATTGTCGCTTCTACTTGCTCATAGCCAAAGGCCGGCACTTTGTCCTGTAACTTTGCCAGTTCTTCAACATATTCGCTGGGGAATATGTCAGCACGGGTAGAAAACAACTGCCCGACTTTAATAAAGGTTGGCCCTAAGTCCAGCAATGTATTACGAATCCAAACGGCTTGAGTTTTGCGTCTTGCAAGTTGCTTGGCCTCTGTCATTCCACCCGCATAACTCCAAGATTTGTTGTAACGCCAAAGCTTGAACGTTAAGGTCAAGACAAAAGACCAAATGTCAACAAACCGCCTTCTACTAGAGTAGTTTTCCCGATTCCAACGGTATGCCTGATCTGAATAACCTGTTTCCATATTTTTTTTGTACCGTTGGTTTTTAACCAAAACAGTTCGATGAAAAGACACTCTGAATCCTAAACTTTTTGCTATTAAGCGTAATGTGTCATGAATAATCAGGAAATTTACACAGAACTGCTACGATAACGTTGCAGTTCATTTCGCAAGAGGGCGATTTCTGCTCTTAGTTCATCGATTGTTGCTTGCAAGTCAACAGCATCAGAACTAGAAGAGTCAGCAGTAGAGGTACCTTGACCCGCAGCCTCTGCTGCCCGATTTGACCGTTCTATGACTTCTTGTGTGAACTGGCGCATTTGCTCTCTTGCTTCGGCATCAAATTTGCCCAAATCGCTCAAAGCGTCGGTGATGGCCACCTCTAAGCGCTCATTGATTACTTCAGCCACAGCTCTGCCTAGGAAAAAGGCTTGTACAAAGGGGTTACTCATAAATTTTTGTTACGTTGCTCCGCAAAAGAATTATAACTTGCTTGCCTGGTTTGCCGCTTCTGCTGGGAAGCTAGAGATTCAAAGCTCAAGAAACTATCATAGTTTGGGTCAATTACTGTACAGTAGCGTATGTACTCTCAAAAAAAATTGTATTTTTATACATCGTGCCAGAGGAAAAGTTCTTGATTGACTTTCTGAAATAATCATCGCCATCGCTAATCTCGCTAACTCAGCCCTAGTGAAACAGATGTGCTTTGTGAAGGTCTTCTTATTTGAAGAGAAAATCTCCTAGCTGTTAACGTAGCTTACTTGGGGTAATGGTTGGTTAAAAACTCCTCAGCCTCAGTTGGATTTTCAATCACTTTATCTAAGGTAGCAGCGAGTAAATCGTCTAAAATTTGCCGATATTGTGGACCTGGTTTGTAGCCTAATTTTTTTAAATCATTACCATTGAGTATAGGCTGGACATTGGCTAAATCTTTCAAGTAATGGCATATTTGCCGTCTCAGTGCTGGGGGGCTGGGTAAAGCAATTAAAATCAGCATAGGTAAATCATACTGTCGTAGCAACTGCACTATTTGACTAGGACGCTGACAAGTTGGTAATAATTCCACTACCTTTGTTTGGGCTTGATGCAAGTTTTGTAACCGTTTAATGCCATCTTCTGGTAGATGCAGATTTCTAGCTACTTTCTGGCGATACTGTGGTTCTAAGTGGGCAATTAAGGCTTCTAGGCGCATTTCCCAGTGGCTGAGGGTTTCTTGGGGGTCAAATCGTCGTAAACAGCGTTCTAACAATCGCAGTTGATGTAAAAGTGATTCATCCAGATTGAGTCGGGGATGGATGCACTGCAAAGCTCCTAACTTATTGAGTAATTGTAAAGCTGGTTGCCAATTAGTCCCTTGGAGGATGTATTTTAATTCCGCTTTCAGTCGGGTTTGTAGCCCTGGGGTTTTGATATTTGTTTGAGCAGTGCGATGGTAAACGCCACTGTTAATGGCATAGTGAATAAATTCTTGGGTTTGTGATTCAATGGCAAATCCAAGGCGCACAGCAAACCGTACACCGCGATAAATGCGGGTAGGGTCTTCAATAAAGCTGTTGGGGTGTAAAACTCGAATTTGCTTGGCTTGTAAGTCTAGTAAACCGCCGAAGAAATCTAGTAATTCTCCCGGACGGGGAGAGGTAAGGCGAAGGGCGAGGGCGTTGATGGTAAAGTCACGGCGATATAGGTCTTGACGAATGGAACTAGCTTCAACTTCAGGATTTGCAGCTGGGTAAGGATAAAATTCTGTCCTAGCGGTGGCAATATCCATCCATAATGAATCTAGTTCTGGGTCTTTGTGCCACAGTAAGGCAGCAGTTTGAAAAGCACCATGAATTTCTAACCGCGCCTGGGAATAAATTTCTTGGAGTGCTTTTGCTAGTTCTACTCCAGCACCAACATCTGCTGCTTGGTGAAAGCCATCAACTACAAGGTCTAGATCTGTAATCATTAATGTTCCTGTAGCTGATTCGGCTAACAGCAAGTCTCGCACTGCACCACCTACTAAATAAAGGTGCCAACCTCGTTTTTCCGCTTCTTGGGATGCTATGGTAAGTAGTTGCCATAGTTGTGGGGCTAGGCGATTTTGTAACTCGGTATTAAAGTCGATTTTCAATTTTGAATCTTGAATTTTGCGGTTTTTTTCCTCTTTAGCTTGATGTAATTCCCGCAATACATCAGTACGGGTGACAATTCCCACTAATTGCCCGTTGTCTAATACTGGTAAGCGTCCAATATCATAAGTTACCATAAGGGTTTCAATCTCTGGCAGTATGGTATCTGGTGTGATTGTTTTAACTTTAGTTGTCATGTAGCCTTTCACTGGCCCATGACTAAATCCGTGGTGTAGAGCAATATCTATATCCCGTCGGGAAATAATTCCCACAAGTTGTCCTTGGTCATCCACTACAGATAAACCAGAGTGTCCATAGCGTAATAAAATGCTCTGTGCCTGGGCAATTGTGGTCTGGGGGCGAATGGTGCGGACTGGGGAGGACATTAAGTCTCTGGCTGTGGGAGGATGAGGAATTGCAGCTTTGATGGCGTCTAGGAGTTGTTGTAATGTTTGCTGTGTGTCTACTTGGCGTAAACTCAAGGATGCTGCTTGGGAATGTCCACCACCGCCGAATATTTGAAATAAGAGGTTGAGATTGATACCGGAAATTTGCGTTCGCCCGATGATTGTTAAACGTGAGTCAGCTTCTTTATGGGTGTATTCATTGGCCAATAGTAAGGCGTCTAATTCTGTTAATTCTACGAGTTGTGAAGCTAAACTAGATAACCCTGGCACAAAATCATCTGTTTTCAGTGTTACCCAACCAATGGTATATCCGCGTAAATAAAAATATTCTAATTTTTCCAGTGCTACTGTTAATAGCTGCTGTAGTTGAGGAGATAAACCGGGATCAAGATAGGTGGAAATTACCGATGAACTCACTCCTTGTTCCATTAACCAAGCTAAGGCGAAGGCATCTCTGGGTGTGGCACTGTCAAATGTTAATGAACCTGTATCAACATGAATGCCCAATGCCATGACCGTGGCTTGAGATAAAGTCAGGGGAATTTCCTGTTTTTGTAATTGTTCCACCATTAATGTTGTACAGGCTCCCACTGGTTCAATATGAGATTCTGTGACGGGAATATTTAACTCTTGACTTAAGTGATGGTCATAAACTATGATTTCCTTTATATTGGGTAAGTTTAACCATTCGGCAGCTTTACCGAGGCGATGTCGCCTTTGTGTATCCACTACTGTCAAAGAGCGAATTTGGTGGGGATTCACTGAACGTCTCTCAATGATGGGATACTCATTTCGGTGCAGGGCTAAAAAATCTCTGACAGGTGGGTGTGCGCCACCACTTAGTACAATCTTGCTGCCTGGACGTAGGCTGGCTAGTCCGACTGCCGCAGCTAATGTGTCAAAGTCTGCGGTTGTGTGACAAAGAATTAAATCCATATTCATTAGTCCTTGGTGTGAACTACTCCAACTCATGGGAGGCTTTGGTTGCACCTTCTGTACTCCCTGGGAAATTCCCCAGGTGGGAGTTCATCCCCATGTTTGGTCTTAGCTCTCTTCCTACAGTAGAGAGGGCTGAACCATCCCCCTTGAGCATCTTAATGTCCTCGGTTCTGATGTTTTGGGGTGGGGTGTTCAATTTATTCACTTGATTTAGACACTATTGTAGAATTAAATCGTACCGTGGGACACACGGAATCTCAAGCTTGTGGACAGAACAACTTCTGTTTAAGTGAGGAAACTCCTGTTAGTAAGTTGGCTGGATGAAACAAGAATCCCACATGCTTCCATCTGTGGGAGTGTCAAGATGTTCTATATTTAGTATTTGCGCTAGTTTGAGAGAAGGAAAAATGACCATAGTATTTCAATCCGCTTTGATATCTTTAGTTCTCACGTCCTTTGTATTGGTAGTTGGGGTTCCTGTGGTCTATGCTACCCCACAAAATTGGGTGGAATCTAAAAAATTTCTCTGGCTTGGTTCTGGAGTTTGGATTGCTTTGGTGCTTTTAGTCGGTATATTAAACTTTTTTGTAGTTTAGGCCATCGCTGGAACCTATTGAAAATAGCATAGCGACCAGAGGGGCAGAAGAGCCAAGAACAAGATTGTCCTGTTCTCTTGTTCTATTTACCCAAATGTGCTCTCCTGCTCTTCGGCATTTAAATAAGAAATGTATATTGACCAGAGTATAGTTGATTAAGAGGCAGTGATGGCAGTTTTTGAGGGAACTTTTGTTCAAAGCGAACCGTTGCGGTTAGCAGTGGTTATTGGTCGATTCAACGACCTTGTTACTGGGAAGCTGCTGGAGGGTTGTCAAGATTGCTTGAAACGTCACGGCGTAGACCCAGACCCCTACGGTAGTCAGGTAGATTATGTTTGGGTTCCAGGAAGTTTTGAGGTACCTCTGGTAGCCCGCCAACTAGCACTTTCTCATCGTTATGATGCTGTAATTTGTCTGGGTGCCGTCATTAGGGGACAAACACCTCATTTTGATTATGTATCTTCTGAAGTTTCTAAAGGCATTGCCGCGGCTAGCTTTCAAACTGGTGTACCGGTGATTTTTGGCATTTTGACGGTGGATACCATGCAGCAAGCCTTAGAACGAGCAGGAATTAAAGGTAATCATGGCTGGGACTACGCTATGAATGCCTTAGAAATGGCTAGCCTGATGCGGCAATTGCGCTCTAGTCTCACAGACTCATACCCCCACAATGGACAGTCTTTGCCAGCATCTTTTCCTGGTAAAAAGTTAGGCAATTTAACCGCAGAGTCAGAAGAGCTAGGCTGAAGCTGTGGCTGTGTGCTGAGTCCCACAACTCAGCACCGAATCAAAATTGGGGGTTGACAAATTAAAATATATCTGGGAATATAGAAGTTGTGTTGAAGTTGCGGGTATAGCTCAGTGGTAGAGCGTCACCTTGCCAAGGTGAATGTCGCGCGTTCGAATCGCGTTACCCGCTTAAGAAATTACGAAGTTGAAGATGATGTAACTCCGGGAAATGTCGAGGGAAACTGGTGTTTTTTTGTTTGGGAAAGAAGCCGTTTCCTCATTTGAAATGGGTGTACTAAACTGGATTAAGTCTAGCTATTCTCACGGCATTGTCATGGGGGAAGGCAGGATTTTTCTCATGAGAAACCCAACCCCAAGGTATTGAGGTACGGTGTGCTCGGAAAAGATAAAAAATACGCTCAAGTTACTATAACGCTTGTGCCATCTCAAAAACCAGAAAAAATAGAGTTGAATAGGGAATATCCTTGTCCCTGCCGACGCAAAGGACAGCTAATTCCCATTACACTAACAGAGGCATTCGGTTGCGATCGCTGTCAACAAATCTTTGTAGTAGAAGATAATGGTCATGTCCTAGAACAACTTTCAACCACCTATCCCTACAAGCGAGCCTGGCATTGGATAGGAAACAGTTGGCGGGTGGTACCGACTCAGTTGGGAGACAGCTATCTAACTGTAGCGCTAGGCATTATTTTCGTGTTAGTGATTATATGGTTACCATTAGCACTGCGATTGGCAAATAGTTCAAGCCTAATTGCTTGGGCTATAGTAGCGGTGCTGTTGGCTATTCTGCCAGCGCTGATGGTCTGGCTTACTTACAGACGTTAATTCAATGACCGTTGAAGTTGTAGATGATTCCCCCGAACCAATTACTAGCGCTAAACGCGCTTATCAAGCTGGGCTCAAGTTAGGGTTAACCAAGGGAGTAGACCGTAGTCGCGCTGTATTAGCAATGGCACAGGCGCTTTCAAATTCCTTTGATGATATTTTGGAAGCCAATACTTTGGACTTAGAAGCCAGTAAAGAAATGGCTGTGCCAGAGTTAATTTTAGATTGGTTGAAGCTGACTCCCACTAGGCTAGAAGCAGCAGTAGAAATTCTGGAAAGGTTGGGGGAAATTTCCGATCCCTTACGGCGAGTTAGAAACGCTGACTATCAACTAGAAGATTCCCAAAGTTACACCCAGTTAATGCCCTTGGGAGTAATTGGATTTGTGTATGAAGCTTTTCCTGATTTAGGAGCGATCGCAGCTGGTTTATGTATTAAAACTGGTAATAGTATCATACTTAAAGGTAGTACAGAAGCGAGTCATTCTAACGAAGCGATGGCCAATGTCCTGCAAAGCGCCATAGAAGAAGTTGGTTTACCGCCGGGTTGTGTAGAACTAATTACAGCAGAACATGGTGCTTCCCTGAGAGACTTAGTCACCCAAGACAAGTACATCAATTTAATCATGCCCTACGGACGTTCCAGCTTAGTCCACCAGGTCATGCGACAATCAACTTGCCCAGTCTTAAAATTAGTTATGGGTAACTGTTACCTTTACTGCTCACTGAATAGTAGCTTAGACATGATACGGTGGATGATTATCGACAGCCATGAGAGTGAACCAGACCCGGTAAATGCCATTGAAAAAGTATTAATTCACCGTCAAGCTTTGCCATCATCATTAGCAGTTCTGTGGAACAGCTTAAAAGAAAAAGGCTTTGAAATCAAAGGAGATGAAGAGCTGGTAGAGGCTTTTCCCCATTTACAGCTAGTCAAGGCCAATGAATGGGGAAATTCCTATTTAACTAGGACAGTAGCCTTTAAACTGGTAGATAGTTTAGAAGATGCCATCGCCTGGATCAATCAATACAGTAGCGGTCATGCAGACTGCATTGTCACAGACTCCTATCAAGAAAGTCGGCAATTTGCCTCAGGAGTAAATAGCGCCTCCACCTACATTAACGCTTCCCCCCGGTTTTCTCGTAACCCTTGCCGCGGAGATTCAGTATTTCTAGGTATGTCCAACCAAAAAGGACACCGCCGTGGCTTTGTTAGCTTAGAAACCTTAACCACTGTTAAGCACATAGTCCAAGGCAATGGAAGATTTTAGGATTTTAGCCATCCATCGCCCAGAAATAAACTTATGCGTACCTTTGCGTAGACCTTACGCTCCTTTGCCTTACCTAAGACTTAAATTGCCTGCCTATTTTTGACGATTAGAGGTATAGTAAACTTTATTACCCGTATCTGGGACGAAATGACAGCTGAGAGCAGAACGCCATAAAGCCTTCCAAATTGGCTCTTGAGACTGGTGGAAATATTCACCCATAATCGGTTTAATCGCCTCAGTAGCCCTCCGTAAATTGTAGTGAGGCATATTCAAAAAGATATGGTGAGCAACATGAGTACCGATATCATGGTGGATATGATTGATAAAACCATAGTCCCTATCAATGCTAGAAATAGCACCTTTCAAGAAAGTCCAATCTTCTCCACGATACCAAGGAATATCTGGCTCTGTATGATGCAAAAATGTCACCAAATCCAGCCAAATTACAAACACAATGTAGGGCATAGCGTAGTATTTGAGTAGCCACATCCAACCCCATTGATAAGTGAAGAAACCTAGCAACCCTACCATACCAATCCAAAGTATAGTACTGGTCAACACATCCTGTTTTTCTGAAGGTTTAAAAAGTGGGCTACTAGGTAAAAAGTGAGAGCCATCCTTACCGGGAGAACGCTTGAAAAGATACACCGGATAAGCCAAAAGAAAAACATAATATCGTCCTAACTTTTGGAGTAATGGCATTTGTTTATATTGTGATTTTGTCACAGGATACCAGCTTTCATCATTATCGATATTGCCAGTATTTTTGTGGTGAGTCCTGTGACTAATTCTCCAACCGTGATAAGGAACCAATATGGGTGTATGAGATAAATGTCCAATCAAATCATTGAGCCATTTGTGCTTAGAAAAAGATTGGTGTCCGCAGTCATGTCCGATGACAAACAAAGCCCAAAACATTGTTCCTTGCATGACCCAGAAAACAGGCCAAAAATACCAAGAATCCAGATAATGAGCCACTGCATAAAGCAGAGTAATAATCAAGATGTCACGAAAAAAGTAAAATAAGGATTTAATCAAATTTGGCTGAAAGCATTCAGCAGGTATTGCAACTTTCAAATCCTGAAGAGTAAAAGGCAGTTTGGTAGTCTTCTCAGACAACTCACAGTCATGTGGATTATTGGCAGGGATGGTATTTGATTGCACTTTATTTTTGTTTGGGATATTGATCGGAATCTTTTGCGACGGAATTTTAGTATTAGCTTTAACTAATACCTCAAAAGGTAGTCTTTGGTAATTAGCATCACAATTTATTGTGATGTTAATTACCAGAATCTATTTAATTTACAGGATAATAAACGCTCTTGCAAGAACAAGAGTGGAACTTTGCTCATAGGTTAACTACTGGCAATGCTATTTATTTTCCTGCGTAATATTCGTTGAAGGTCTTATAACCAACATCAGTTTTGTACAGTTGACATTGGTTTGTAATTTGCTTCATTAGAGACCAAGAAAACTTGCATTCATCGTGTAGATAAGGCTGCCAATTTTCTTTGATGCTACTGTAGGCTAGCCGCAAATTATAAGAAGGAATGGCAGTGGAGATATGATGTGGAACGTGGACATTGATATCGTGGCAGAGAATTTCTATCCAACGCGGATAATCACAATGAATAGTACCAAATAGCTGTGCTAAAGCCTCATTCCACTTGTTAGCTGTATTAAAAGGAACATCTGGGGCTGTGTGGTGAACTATAGTAAAGGTACTCATCCAAAAATGGTAAACCATCCAAGGCAGGAGCCAAAACTTGACAAATCCCCAAATACCGGTTGTGGCAATCAGCAGAGGAAATACGATGGCTGCAAACACAACTACTACAGCCACGGAAAACTTCACATCAGATTGGTCTTTGGTTTTGAATTTCCGCCAATCAAAATGCACTACTGCCCAATGTCCAATGGAACCTACCCACCACAAACGCTGACGCATGAACATTTTAAAGGCAAACCGATTTAAGGGTTTCCAGCTGGAAAACACCTCTGTTCTAATGGGATGCCAAGCATTATCCTCATCTAACTTGTTGGTATGAGCATGGTGATGATTATGTTTAATCCGCCAACTGTGGAAAGGATAAATTAAAGGCATCATGAATAGATGTCCCACCAAATCATTTACCCAACGATTTTTTGCAAAAGACCTGTGACCGCAATCATGGCCAATGACAAAAAAACCTGTTAAGGCGGTGCCTGTAAAAACCCAAGCTAGGGGTAAGAGGAACCAAGGACTAATGGTCAGCAGATAATAGCCCAAGGCAACCATAGAAACACTCAGCAAAACTTGAGTCCAAGCCTTACGACGGTTCTGGTGAAAACATTCCCGTGGCAAGCTTTTGATAATATGTTTTAGCTTCAGGCTGGAATCGCCAAGGTCTTCACCTAGTTTGTCGCTATTGATGATTGATATAGTCATGAACACCTGGAAAACAACAAGACTCGCGGCCAAGTCACCAAAAAAGTAACTGGCTGCAAAGTTTCTTAACATTAGCGTCTTGGATTATAACAATCCAAGCTACACAAGCGCACTATTAATTAGCTGTAGTCGATTATTTTCTGAGATTGTGAATGGTTATTAGTGCGTCAGAGAAATTGATTTTTCGCCAATAGTGAATAAATGTATCGGTTTATTCACTATTGACTAAGTAGATGAAAATTACTGCTTTTTGTCTGCCAATTTGACATTAGTAGCCAGACCAAATACTTGCAGTAACTGAATGGTCATCCAAGTTAAATCAATTTCCCACCATTCCAGCCCGTGACGAGCGGAATATTGAAAAGCATGATGGTTATTATGCCAGCCTTCACCGAACACTAGCACAGCAACCCACCAGCAGTTAGTGGAAGAATCGCCGGAATCATGACTGCGATAACCAAATTTATGAGTGGCGCTGTTCACCAGCCAAGTACAATGGTAGACCCAGACAATACGAACAAATATTCCCCAAACAACAAAAGACCAGCCCCCCAGATAAATGAGTAATAAACCCAGTGCTACCTGAATCAAAATAAAATATTTTTGTAAAAACTGATAAACTGAGTCTTCGGCAATGTCTTTGGTAAAGCGAGGAACATCAGAGTGAGAGGGAGAATGATAAATGAGCCAACCGATATGACTCCACCAGAAACCTTGATTAGAATCATGGGGGTCTCGGTCAGTATCAGAATGTAAATGATGAATGCGATGTGTACCTACCCACTCAATTGGCCCACCTTGACAGGCCAAAGTCCCGCACAGAACCAAGAAATATTCCAGCCATTTAGGAGTTTGAAAACTGCGGTGGGTAACAAGGCGGTGAAATCCCAAAGTAATACCCAGTCCACCGGTGACCCAGTAAAGTAATAAAGCCACACCAACGGCATTCCAGCTAAAGTTGCCAGGAACAAAAGCAAATAAAGCGCCAATGTGTAAGGCAATGAAAAACAGGGTGTTTACCCAGTTGATTTGAGGTTTGGTTGAAGTAGCAATTGTCATGCAATAACCCGAATTGAAATTGTCTAGCCTAATCTGCGTGATTGGAAAATCCGCATCCCAAAATAATTAATTTGTTGTGAAAGAGGAACTAATGAACAGCGTGGAACAGCTGCGGCAAGCAGAACAGGCACTGTTAGAGATTTTTTCTGGAATTGACGCTCAGGTCAAGCATAATCTAAAAAGAGTCCTGAATGCTTTTAGTCATCACCGTGTGGGGGCACACCATTTTGCTGGTGTTAGTGGTTATGGCCACGATGATTTAGGACGACAAACATTAGACCAAGTTTTTGCCAAAGTCATGGGTGCTGAAGCTGCGGCTGTGCGAGTGCAGTTTGTTTCTGGAACTCATGCTATCGCTTGTGCCTTGTTTGGTGTTCTCCGTCCAGGAGACGAAATGTTAGCAGTAGTGGGTTCTCCCTACGATACGCTTGAAGAAGTCATTGGTTTACGGGGTAAAGGCCAAGGTTCTCTTATTGAGTTTGGCATAAATTACCGTCAATTGGAGCTAACCTCGCAAGGAAGCATAGATTGGCAAACCTTAAGTCATAGCGTAGCTGAAAAAACGCGTTTAGTATTAATTCAACGTTCTTGCGGCTATTCCTGGCGACGGAGTTTATCAATTACCGACATAGAAAAAATCGTCCATTTAGTTAAACAACAAAACCCCAATACCGTCTGCTTCGTAGATAACTGTTATGGCGAATTCATTGAAACCAGAGAACCCACAGATGTGGGTGCTGATTTAATAGCAGGGTCATTAATTAAAAATCCGGGTGGGACCATTGTCACAGCTGGGGGTTATGTTGCCGGTCGAGCCGACTTAGTGGAGGCGGCAGCTTGTCGTTTAACCGCCCCTGGTATTGGTAGTTATGGTGGTGCAACCTTTGACCAAAATCGTCTACTCTTCCAAGGCTTATTTTTAGCTCCCCAGATGGTAGGGGAAGCGATGAAAGGAACTCATTTAACTGGTTATGTGTTCGATAAATTGGGTTATCCCGTCAATCCACCACCATTTGCACCCCGTGGGGACGTAATTCAGGCCATTAAACTCGGTTCTGCTGCCAAGCTAATTGCCTTCTGTAAGGCTATACAACAGCATTCACCTGTGGGTTCTTACCTTGACCCCATTCCTGATGATGTGCCAGGGTACGAGAGCCAAGTAGTGATGGCTGGGGGGACATTTATTGAGGGAAGTACTTTAGAGTTTTCTGCTGATGGT
The DNA here is from genome assembly GCF_029891685.1 of Umezakia ovalisporum Ak1311. Classification (NCBI taxonomy): domain Bacteria; kingdom Bacillati; phylum Cyanobacteriota; class Cyanophyceae; order Nostocales; family Nodulariaceae; genus Umezakia; species Umezakia ovalisporum. The sequence continues at coordinate 109,121 of NZ_JANQDJ010000041.1, forward strand.
CCTTTGCGTCAGCCTTATGTGGTTTATTGTCAGGGGGGGACTCATTGGACTCATGTTTCCATAGCATTAGAGGCGGCAATCACATCTGTGGCAATGGTTAGTTAGGTAACTTATACTGTCCCACAATCCTCTTAGCAAACTCCGGCACATGAGTTGCCAACTTCTGAGGATAATTCCGCTTTACATACAAATAGTTCCGTGTAAAGTGGGAATCAATAGAAAACCGCCCATATTCCAAACCCTTTGGCCCTATTTTTTCAATTACTACTCCCATGAGTTTCGCCGCCCACATCGGTAATGTCACACCTTTATCGTAAGCAGGAATACTTTGTTGCACAGCTTCTTTGCGGTTTCCTTGGGAGGTTACAGGCTGGGTGTCTAATTGATTTTGCACTAAATCTAGCATTTGTTTACCTGTATGATTTCTGACTATAATCCACTGCCAACCAAAGGGTGCGCCCATATAACCAACAACTAAATCTGCCAAGGAGTTGACGTAATCAAAGCAAGTCATACAGGAAGGAGCAAAGACATCTTTAAGTTGATTGGTCTTTAAGCCAAAAAATGGTACTTTCTCGATGGAGCCATCTTTATGTTTGAAGTGAATGCGGAAGTCTTGCATGAATTCATAATGTACTACTGTATCGGGTGAACGACTGGTGGTTTCTAGGAATTTTTGCAATCCAGCCCGGGTAACGTTATCTACACAGGGTGTACCTAAAACATACAATTTTTCTAACCCTAGTTGTTTTTCTACGGCTCTGAGGGCTTGAATTTGGCAACCTACACCAATTACTAATAAACGTTTCATCCCCGATTGTTCTATTTGTTCTAAAACAGAAAGGTTGGGAGATAATGTTGGTTTATTTACTCTAGCTGCTAGTATTTCTTCTGGGGTACGGGCAATCACTGGCATGGGTTGAAAGCGGTCTTCTTTGGTGTTTTGTACACAGACAACGCCTTCAACTAATCCTAGATTCAGCATTTCAATGGCAATGCTACTGACTATCCCTGTCCATTGGGATCCTTCTATGGGCTGCTGTTTCCGGGCTGCGATCATGTCTTGATGAACACCAAAGTAAAGTTCATTTTCATGATCCAGATTACGCGATCGCTGATGGGTCTGTTGTTCTAAAACGCCTATCTGCTGATTAAGAAAAGCGCAGGCTTCTTTGACATAATGGATATAGTATGTATCACACAGTCCGCACTCGCTACAAAGTTCTTTGGCAGGGCGGCGGCTAGTCGGTTTGAGGGCTTTGGCTTTTTTGTGAGGATAAATTGAAGTCATATTAATGGCGTTTTGTCATCTTAAAACTTAAGATAGCTGAATCTTGTCTCTTCGACTCGACAAAATTTCAGTGCAATTCCATGTGTCTACCCCACGGGAAGCAGAAAATGATACTGACTATTTAAGTTCCATACAATATATATTTTTTGACTCTACTCCCAAAATTTCACAATGCTATTGGTAATTTAGGTAAAATATCTAGGTTTTGAGAAATATTAACATCTAAAATTTTTGAGCTTTGATATTGCATATTATGCAAAAACATTATAAATTATGGAGTTATGGGGGAATAATCTGATCAGCCGTCTTGAAACTAAATTCTCAATAAGTAAATCTACCGGATTATAGTTAAAACTGCACAGAGTTTGAGCAGTACGGCAAATATATTGTTTTTGGTAAAGCCAGGTTCTAGATGTACAGACAGGACAGAGAATCATCTAGGAATATACATTATGGTGTGGCTATTTTAGAAATGATAACTGACTTGAGGCTAAAAATGCCCAGCTGCAATTCACGCAACAGATAATTGATTAAACAGCAACTAACTGTAGATACAATTGCGTAGAAATTGATGGCTTAAGTTATTATTTATAAGTTCTTTTCTTCCAGCAATTTGCTATTCATAAGATGCTCTTTTTTATGCTAGAAATAGCATAAATATTCAATGAAGGCGCATCTACTAAAAATTCACCCCCTCAATGGAGTTACTCTAGCGATGCCTACAAATGAATTAGTAACAGATGAGAATATAGAAGAAGAAGCATGGCGAGCAATAGAGAACTCAATTCTCTATTATCAAGGACGCGCCATTGGAACTGTAGCTGCCTATGATGTTTCAGTGGAAGCACTTAATTATGATCAGTGCTTTGTCCGGGATTTTGTTTCTTCAGCGTTAATTTTTTTGATCAAAGGTAGAACAGATATTGTTCGTAATTTCCTAGAAGAAACTTTGAAGTTACAGCCTAAAGAAAGACAATTAGATGCCTATAAGCCAGGGCGCGGTTTGATTCCAGCTAGCTTTAAAGTTGTCTGCGAAAATGGACAGGAATATTTAGAAGCAGATTTTGGCGAACATGCCATCGCTAGAGTTACTCCTGTGGATTCTTGTCTGTGGTGGATTATTTTGTTGCGTGCATATGTAGTCGCTACTAAGGATTATTCTATAGCCTATGAACCTGATTTCCAAAATGGTATCAGGTTAATTATGGAAATCTGCTTGGCTAATCGCTTTGATATGTATCCGACGTTGTTGGTTCCCGATGGTGCTTGTATGATTGACCGTCGGATGGGGATTTATGGCCATCCTCTAGAAATTCAGGTTTTGTTTTATGCAGCTTTGCGAGCTGCTCGTGAAATGCTCATTTGTCAAGGTAATCAAGATATAGTCGCCGCCATTGACAATCGCTTACCGCTTTTATGCGCTCATATCCGGCAACATTATTGGATAGATATTAATCGCCTCAATGCAATTTATCGTTTCAAGAGTGAAGAGTACGGCAAAGGAGCAGTCAATCTTTTTAATATCTATGTAGACTCTCTTCCCTATTACGAGTTAGACAAGTGGCTACCAAGAAAAGGTGGTTATTTAGCTGGTAATGTCGGACCCTCCCAGTTAGATACTCGTTTCTTTGCACTGGGTAACTTAATGGCGATCATTTCTGACTTAGCCAGCGAGGAACAATCACAAGCAATTATGATTCTAATTGAGGAGCGATGGGAGGATTTAGTGGGAGATATGCCTATGAAAATCTGTTTCCCAGCTTTAGAAAATGAAGAATACAGAATTGTTACAGGATGTGACCCTAAAAATATCCCTTGGTCATATCATAATGCTGGCAATTGGCCGGTATTAATGTGGATGTTGGCCGCAGCATCTGTAAAAACTAACAAAACTGCTGTAGCTAGAAGGGCTCTTGAAATTGCCCAAGTACGGCTGAATGAAGATGAATGGCCAGAGTATTATGACGGTAAAAAAGGGCGTTTAATTGGCAAACAAGCCAGGAAATATCAAACTTGGACAATTGCTGGTTTCTTGTTGGCAAAAGAATTGATGGATAATCCCAACTTTTTACCATTAGTTAGTTTTGATGAGTTACCACCTGAAGCTGTTTCTCGTGCCTGTGAGTTTGAAATTGGGAGTGTAGAACCTTATATATCTCGATAGTAAATATCACTACTTCCATGGGGAATGCTATTGTGAAAATCAGTGCAATAATACTGCAAATAAAATGTGTAAACTGTGGAAAATAAACATCAGCTTTCCAGCCCCTTTGTAGTTATATGGGGCTTTTGCTACTTGATATGTACCCAACGCTGTTAGTTACAGATGGCGCTTGTATGATTTATCGGCCTATGGGTATCCATGGATATCCTTTGGAAATTCGAGCTTTATTTTATAAAGAATTGATGCGAAACTCACTGCATTTAGCATTAATTAGTTTTGAGCGATTTGATAATGTGTGGCCAGTGATAAAGCAAAGCAATCTCGACGCATTGATTAACTAACTTGCCACACAAAAATATCACCAATGGAATAGTTAATCACAAGTAAGTACTGAATGCAAATCAGCAGTTGAAATGCTCTTAGCCGACTCTAGCTCGATAGTCTGGATAAGAAAACTCTCGCCATATCTCAAATGTACCGTCTTTTTTGAGGATACCAATTGATGGATGAACTACACCATTAAACATGGTAGTTTTTACCATTGTATAGTGCATCATATCCTCAAAAATGATGCGATGGCCTACTGATAATTCTTCAGTAAAAGCATAGTCACCCATAAAATCCCCGGCTAAACAACTAGATCCGCCCATGCGATATATTTTGTCTCCTGGCTGTGGTTCATGAGCGCCACAAATCACGGGCTTGTAGGGCATTTCTAGACAATCAGGCATATGAGCTGTGAATGATACATCTAACATGAGATTAGTGACATTAGCAGTGGAAATTATATCTTGTACAGTACTCAACAAAAAGCCTGTTTCCCAAGTAATTGCAGAACCTGGTTCCATAATCAATTGAATATGGGGATAACGTTGGTGAAACTCTGTGAGCACCTTGACTGCGTGTCCCACATCATACCCTTGACGAGTCATCAAATGACCACCGCCCAAATTGAGCCACTTTAGCTGGGGGAGAAACTGTCCGAACAAGTCTTCAATGTGTAACAGAGTTTTTTCCAATGCGTAGGAATCGCTTTCACATAAATTGTGAGATAAGAAACCATCTATACCTGTTGGTAACACATTTCCCAGATGTTCTGGGGAAACACCCAGACGAGTATAAGGTTGACAAGGATTATACAAAGCTGTTTCTACGGGGGAATATTGGGGATTAATCCGTAATCCTACAGAAGGGGGAGCAGACAAATGCTCAATTAAAGGATAAAATCTTTTCCACTGACTAATAGAGTTAAATGTGACATGGTTAGCATAGGTGAGAATTCCAGTCATATCCTGATCACGGTAAGCCGGGGAATAAATGTGTAAATCCCCGCCAAACTCCTGTGCTGCTAGTTGTGCTTCCCAAAGGGAACTGGCTGAAGCGCCTTTTAGTGTCTGGCGAATTAAGGGAAAACTATGAAACAGTGCGAAAGCTTTTAAAGCGAGGAGAATTTTTACTGGTGCTTCTTGTTGCACCCGTTGAAAAACTGCCAGGTTTCCCTCAAGAAGTTCTTCTTGTAGTACGAAACAAGGGGAGGGGATATTTGCCAAAACCGAAGTATTTCTTTGTATCATCATATCAAATACCGTTGGGAAAACGGAAATTAAAGCTGGTGGAGAGACGAACCTTGACTTAAACCTAGAAACAGTGTTTGAGCAAGGTGACTTATGGAAAGAAAAATTTTTCGTCAATTGTGCGCGGTGGGTGTTGAACCAAGCCTTGTTAACGAGAACCAAGGCTGGTTTTTCTGCGGTGAAAAAATGTTAAGTTAGTTGTCCTCAAAAGGTGAGGGTTGATCAATTACTTCTTTCCAGGGTAAACCCAGAGGCCCTAACAACTGCATAAACGGGTCAGGATCACATTGCTCTACATTAAAGACACCTGACTGTTTCCAGATACCTTTGACTACCATTAATGCACCGATGACCGCCGGTACGCCTGTGGTGTAAGAAATGGCCTGACTGCCAACTTCTTGATATGCCTGAGGGTGATCGCAGTTGTTGTATATGTAGTAGGTGCGTTCTTTGCCATCCTTGACTCCGCGAATATGACAGCCAATGGATGTTTGCCCTGTATAATTTTCTGCTAAAGATGAGGGTTCTGGTAGGAGGGACTTGAGGAATTTCAACGGTACTACTGGGGTTCCTTCATAATCAACTGGATCAATGCGCGTCAGACCAAGATTTTGTAAAACTTGCAAATGATTAATATAATTTTGCGAAAAGGTCATCCAAAAACGCGCTCGTTTCAGGGTGGGAATATGTTTAGTTAAAGATTCTAGTTCTTCATGATAGAGAAGATAGGATTCTCTGGGCCCAATCTCCGGGTAATATATGGGACGATGAATTGATAATGGAGGTATTTCTATCCATTGACCCTGCTGATAATATCTTCCTGGCTGAGTTATTTCACGTATATTAATTTCTGGGTTAAAATTTGTGGCAAATGCTTGACCGTGATTACCTGCGTTACAATCAACTATGTCTAAGTAATAAATTTCATCAAAGTAGTGTTTCAGTGCATAGGCGCTGAACACTCCTGTTACCCCAGGATCAAAACCACATCCTAGAATGGCAGTAATGCCTGCTTGTTTGTAGCGGTCGCCATAGGCCCATTGCCAACTATACTCAAATTTAGCCACGTCCGGAGGTTCGTAGTTAGCGGTATCCAGATAATCGGTTCCTGTTTCTAAACAAGCATCCATCAGGACTAAATCTTGATAGGGAAGTGCCACGTTAATGAGGATATCAGGACGAAACTCTCTGATTAGTTTGATAGTATTATTAACATTATCTGCATCTAGAGCCGCAGTTTTTAGCTTATTTGAGCCAATACGTTCTGCTATGCGATTGCACTTGTCAACGGTTCGACTGGCAAGAAGAATTGCTTCAAACTCTTGTTGTGCCGCACATTTGTGTGCAACAACGTTACCTACACCACCAGCTCCAACTATCATTACTCGTGCCATGTTGTCTCCTCTGATTCTTTATGGGTAAAAAAGGTCTCGGAGTAATTATAATGTTTGTTCCTTGATTTTTTTTTACTGGGGCTTGGTTTTTCGCAAAGATGATGACTAATTGTAATTTTTTTGGCGAATGTAGGCATTTTTGTCAACAATTTTACTAAATTTAAATAGGAATATTATCTAAATTCCTGATGGAAATTTTTCGATGACTAACCCCCGTCAAATAGCTTTAATTGCCTTGGGAGATATTCACGCAGGCGCTTATGCTGATGTTGCCTTAAATAGAGTGCTGCAAAAAGTTTGCTTACCTGATTTAGACCGTCGTTTGCTGACAGAATTAGTATATGGCACTGTCAGAAGGCAACGCACTCTCGATGCACTCATTAACCAACTGGCGACGAAAAAATCTCACCAACAACCCAAAAACCTCCGCATTATTCTACATTTGGGTTTATATCAACTGCGTTATCAAGAGCGTATTCCTGCTTCGGCGGCTGTAAATACTACTGTGGAACTGGCTAAAGAAAATGGTTTTGCAGGTTTAACAGGTTTTGTTAATGGTTTATTGCGACAATATATCCGTTTAGCGGAAAAATCACCAGAACCTTTAAAATTGCCGGAAAATCCAGTAGAACGTTTGGGGGTTTTACACAGTTTTCCCGATTGGGTGATTCAGGTTTGGTTAGAACAATTAAGTTTGGCTGAAACAGAACAACTATGTCAGTGGATGAACCAAACCCCGACAATTGATTTGCGAATTAATCCTCTACGGACAACTATTGAGAAAGTTGAGGAGGCTTTGCACTGGGCTGGGATTTTAACTAGGCGGGTTCCTCATTTACCCCAAGCTTTAAGACTAATTGGTAGTACAGGAGCGATACAAAATCTCCCCGGTTTTGGTCAAGGTTGGTGGTCTGTACAAGATGCTAGCGCTCAACTTGTGGGTTATTTACTCAACCCTCAACCAGGTGAAGTGGTGATTGATGCTTGTGCAGCACCCGGGGGGAAAACAACCCATATTGCCGAATTAATGCAGGATCAGGGGGAAATTTGGGCTGGCGATCGCACTGCTTCCCGTCTGCGTAAACTGAAAGAAAATGCTCAACGCCTACATTTACAATCTATTAGGATTTGTACAGGAGATAGCCGGTATCTGCCGCAATTTTACAATACCAGCGATCGCGTCTTACTGGATGCACCATGCTCTGGCTTGGGAACGCTACACCGACACGCCGATGCACGTTGGCGACAAACACCAGAATCTGTCCAAGAACTGCAAGTTTTGCAAACAGAATTGATTTCACACACATCAAAGTTTGTGAAATCAGGTGGTGTACTTGTTTATGCTACTTGTACACTACATCCAGATGAAAATGAAGGTGTGATTTCCAGGTTTTTAGCCAATCATCCCCGTTGGGAAATTGAACCTCCCAGGGTTGATGCTCCTGAATTTGCCTATTCTACACCCCAAGGTTGGCTGAAAGTTTGGCCTCATGAACACAACATGGATGGGTTTTTTATGGTGCGCTTAAGAAAAACCAACGATTCCGAATGAATACTGTTTGGGATTGTACTATTTTGTTGAAGCCCCGAATCTACCCCAGGAGGCAACAACGGTGACTAATTCCCATGTAAAAAACTTAGTGAAAATTTTGATTGGCGCGGCTTGGATTGATGGTAAAATCCAGCCAGAAGAACGACAATATCTGCGCGAAATAGCTCAAGCAAAAGGTTTAGCCACTGATCCGGAAATTAAACCTTGGCTGTACGAATTGGTTCCTGTGCAACCAAAAGAATGTTATGCTTGGGTACAAGAATATTTGGGCGATCGCCCCAGCCTTGAAGATTGCGAAAATTTGATTGAGGCTATTAGTGGGTTAATTTACAGTGATGGAGATGTAGCTGTAGAGGAAGCGCGGCTACTGACAAAATTACAGCAGTTAACTAATCTGAGTGAAACCACTCAATCACTTCATACGGCTTTGCTCAAACAAGTTCAAAAGCTTTATCGTCGCTGGGTTGAAGTTCAAAACTAACAGACCAGAGACGAGTTGACAAGACGCGATAAATCGCGCCTGTTGATTTAAATTTAGACTTGGTAATTCAACTCAAAAATCAGGATGTTGTAATTCTTAAGACTTCGGTTTACCTACGCCCGGAGTTTCTTCTTTTTCAATTTCAGGTAGAAAGTCAGGACGATCTTTGCTTTCCCAACCTGCAGGTCGTTTAGAGTTGTACCAAGCAATAGAACCAATGGTAACAGCAGCAATAAAACCAACTACATACACTAATGTAAAAGCCAAAGGAAATTCGGAACCTTTTGTGACTGCTTCAGCTGCGGTTTGCATTAATAAACTCATGAGTATATTCTCCTATTTTAAGCAACACTAGTTAAGAACCTATAAAAAGAGAGTATCACTAACATCTCTCTCAAGTTGGAAATACTTGATGTTAATGTATGATATTTTTGTGTTTTTTGCTTGTTAGAGAGGAAAAGCAATATTACTACTATAGGGTTTATTGCCCCACTTAGCCCAGATGAAGTCATAAATCCGTAAAATAGAGTTAATAGTCAATTACCGTCAACATGGCTCACTACCAAAAGCTACTAAAAATTTCTACCACTGGCAAAGGTTTTCACAATATTACTGCAAAAGTTGCAGCCATAGTTGCAGAATCTGGGGTAAAAACTGGTCTTTGTAGCTTGTTTTTGCGTCACACTTCAGCTTGTTTAGTTATACAAGAAAATGCTGACCCCGATGTACTGGTGGATCTAGCCAACTTTATGGCTAACCTCGTCCCAGAATCAGGTAAATATATCCACGATGCTGAGGGACCGGACGATATGCCGGCACATATTCGGACAGCACTCACTCATACTTCTGAACAGATTCCTATCAATGGTGGTCATTTAGTCTTGGGAACTTGGCAAGCCATTTATATTTGGGAACATCGTCAGCGTAGTCACAGTAGAGAATTGGTTGTCCACATTTCTGATTAGGGACTGGCGAGATCAAAATTTATCTCTGTGGCAGCATAGAATTGGGATGGGTAGTTTGTACGGAACCAACCTTTTCAAGAAATGGCCTAGCAGTTAGCATTAAAGTTAAATATTCAACCCCAAACACACTGATGAAAGCATTTGTAGCTGGAGCAACAGGTGAAACAGGTCGCCGAATTGTCCGAGAGCTAAGAGCGCGAAATATTCCTGTCCGGGCTTTGGTAAGAGACACAGAAAAAGCTAGGGCTATTTTACCTCCTGATGTCGAGTTAGTACTGGGGGATGTCTTGCAATCAGAAAGCCTGAATGCTGCATTAGGAGATAGTACTGTTTTATTGTGTGCTACTGGCGCTAAACCCAGTTTCGACCCTACTGGTCCCTATAAAGTGGATTATGAAGGTACTAAAAATTTAGTTGATGCTGCTAAAACCAAAGGAATTGAGCATTTTGTTCTGGTATCTTCTTTGTGTGTTTCTCAGTTGTTCCATCCGTTGAACTTGTTTTGGCTGATTTTAATGTGGAAAAAACAAGCGGAAGAATACATTCAAAAAAGTGGTTTGACTTATACTATTGTCCGCCCTGGTGGGTTAAAAAATGAAGATAACTCTGATGCCATCGTCATGCAGAGTGCTGATACATTATTTGATGGTAGTATTCCTCGACAGAAGGTTGCTGAGGTTGCTGTTGAATCCTTGTTTGAGCTAGCTGCACGTAATAAAGTTGTTGAGGTTGTGGCTAAACCAGAAGCTTCCTGGAAAAGCTTTGGAGAACTCTTTGCTAATGTTGGTTGATTAAAAAATAATTCCTTTAGCATTCAGCAGTTTCTTTGTGAACTTTGCCGAAATAAGTGCGTCAGTTATTGTTGTTAATGAAGAGCGAATTTGAAGGAGTTTGACACTGAAAGGCTTTAAACTCAAAGGCGTTGAGCTTCTGATTGGCCCCATGGCCGCACTTCTCGGCTTTGTCTATTTGTTACAATGGTACATAGATGGAGATTTGCAATCGCCTGGCGATCCTGTGTTTAGAGTACAACAGCCGCCTTTGGTGATGAAAGGGGGTGATCCTTATGTTCGGGCTTTGATGCGAACCATCTCGGCTAGTGAAGCAAATAGTGATCGTCCTTATTCTCTTTTGTATGGTGGACAGCAGGTGAATAGTCTCAGCCGTCATCCAGAGATATGTGTGACCATCGTCACAGGACCAAATCAGGGCAATTGTTCTACTGCGGCTGGGAGATACCAAATTATTAATCAGACTTGGTATGATATTGCTCCTCGCTATCATCCCAACCCTCCCATGCAGATGATGTTTTGGTCTGCTTATAGTTTTGAAGCTGTGTATCAAGATGTAGTGGTTTACCGTTGGTTAAATGATACAAAAGTTTGGCGAACTGATATTTCTCAACTATTACGAAAGGGGAAAATTGACGATGTTTTGCGCCTACTTTCCCCCACTTGGACGAGTTTGGGATACGGTATAGAAACTAATTCAATTAGTGGTTCTTTACCTAGTATTTACAAGAAAATGTTACAGGAGGAATTAAGGGCTACTAACGGTATTTAGGTGAAACAACTGCATTTTAAATATTGGCAAATTCTTCAAATTCAGATAGGGGAGCGATGTTATATCTACCTAGTTTGTCTTGAGTTACTAGACCTAAAGAAAGTAATTCTCTATCAATAAACAACTTTGTGGCTTTACCACCTGCATCAATTTTGGCGTTAATTAACTGCATGGCAAAGCAGATAGTGTCATAAACTCTTTGAGGGTTAATAGCAGTTGTAATAGGTTGATATCTGCTGACGGATTCACAAAGTCGGTAAACACTATGTTCTTTAGATTGTGGGTAATCATAATGGTTGACAGCTCGTGGTAAAAAATATCCAGCAGTAATTGGCTGTTTTCCTGATGGTCTTACACAAGAGTAACTGCAATCACCTATAGTATCAGCAGCTATACTTCCAGGCATAAACCGCATAACATTAAAATTCAAAAAATCTGGATTACATTTTTCAATCCCAAAGTGTATTGCTTGGATGTCATCTGCAAGGGTGGTTGTTTCATAACCAAGAATTTCAGTTTGGTCAGCATTAAGTTTAGCTTTTGGTAAACCTAAAATCAAGAAATAACTACTAGGTAGTCCTGCTAAATTCATAGCCTCAAAGACTTTAATAATTTTCTGTGGATACTCAAAAGCTTGTTTAATTTGACTTAAGGTAGAACCATTAAACTTATGACAGGCTAAAGATACTTCTGGTAAAGTATGCTCAACCCCAAAAAACATATAGACGCAATTATGTTCTACTAGATACTGTATTCCCTCATAGTTAATTTTGTCGATGCGAGTGTTTGAACCCCAAACGAATCCTTCTTCCTTAAGAATCTTTGCTTCTTGTTTAGCAGCTAGCTCATGAACTGTAAAAGTATCAACATCTAGATAGACTGCTTGATAACCACGTTTTTTTAGTTGCTGTAATTGTCGGCGAAAAGAGGCTTCACTTAATCTAACAACATTATTACTTTCTTTACTTTTATTACAGAAACCACATTGCCAAGGACATCCTCGCTGAGTAAAAATTTGGGCTGTTTTTAATTGTCTACCTTCTGGAGATTTAAAAATGTCCATATCATGTATCTCCGGTATATGAATTAAACCAAAGTTCTGGTCAATATCATCAAAATTATTTACTCTGGGGGCAATGGCATGATGAAAGACAAGATTTTCTCTATCACTATGATTATCAAGATTAACACTATGGAAATTACCATCTTGATTTATGAAACACAACCCTGGTAAGTGCTTCTGCTGTTGATAAAATGTACCTTTAGCAACTGCGTAAGCAATTTCTATAATTGATTCTTCGCCTTCGCCATCACAAAAGGCTGTAATCCAAGGTGTGATTCTGGCAATATCTGCAACACCTTTAGTTGCATAACCACCAACTAAAATTGGTACATTTTCTTTACCTGATTTCCTAAGTTCTGTAAAGATTTTGTGACTATGCTCGTCAATTTCTGGCCATTGACTTGTTAAACAACCAGCAAAAACAATTAAGTCAGCGTTTCTTGTTTCATTAAGAACATCATCAAAACTTAAATCACGGCGTTCTAAATCTAGCTGTACAACTTGGCTAAACCCAGCGTTAACTAAACTAGAAGCTAGAACGGGCAGGGCTTTATTAGCTCCATTAAAGCTTCTGTGTTTAATAAACTCACCAATCAACACAATTTTAATGGAATTGATGTGATTGGATGTTTGTTTGATGAGAGACTGAGATGATAACACTATTACATACCTAAAATGATTATTTTGACATGGTGTAATGCACTGGGTATTTAGAGTAATAAATATTTTTTTAACATAGAAAAAACTACTGCCTAAAAGCTGAGTAATTCACTGCACAGCACCCAACATTTTTAAAGAAGCTCTTTCGGCGTCCGTTAAGCCTGTAGTACCGCTAATATCCATACGTTCATAAAAGCGATCTTGTTTAAGCCCTCGTAATCGGCTATAAGTTTGCATATCCCACAGTTGAATTTTTTCGTCTTCACCGCCGCTAGCCAATAACTTGCCATCGGGACTGAAAGCTAGAGAGCGAATCGCTGCTGTATGTCCCAATTTGAGGATTTCTAGACACTCACCTGTACTCACTTGCCACAGGATCACAGTGGTGTCAGCACCAGCAGTAGCTAAAATTTCTCCATTGGGACTAAATACCACTGAGTAAACTGGTTGATTATGCCCTGTTAGGGTTTGATTACATTTCCCTGTGGTCAGATTCCATAACTTCACAGTATGGTCTTTGCTACCACTGGCTAAAAGTTGCCCGTGGGGACTGAATGCTACTGACCAAATCATGTCTTGATGGTCTGTGAAAGTTTGGATGCACTTTTGGGTGGTGATATCCCAAAGTTTAATTTGACTGTCAGCACTGCCACTTGCCAAAATATTTCCATTGGGATGAAAGGCCACTGTCCATACCCAATGGCTATGTCCTTTGATTTTTTTGAGACACTCTCCGCTAGAAATATCCCAGATGCGAATGCTGCGGTCTTCGCTACTACTGACTAAAGTTTGCCCATCAGGACTAAACGCAACTGTCCACACCCAGTTACTATGTCCGGTTAAGGTTTGCAGACATTTGCCATGGTGAATATCTGTGAGGTCCCACAGTTTGATAGTGTTGTCAGCACTACCACTGGCGAGTATTTGACCGTGGGGATGAAAGGCAATAGAACGAATGCGTCCTTGATGTTCTCTAAGAACGTGGCATTCTCCTGTTTGTAAGTTCCACAGACCGATAGTGTAGTCATCCCGTCCACTGGCTAAGATTTGACTGTTGGGACTAAATGCTACGGAATAGACATCACGGGTATAGCCTTGCAAAACATTAAGGCAATTGCCTGTATTTACGTCCCAGAGCCTGGCTGTTTGGTCGTCGCTGCAACTGATTAGGGTGTAACCATCAGGACTAAAAGCGATGGCCCACACCTGGCTGTAATGACCTTGTAAGGTTTTCAAGCATTGACCCCGTTGGGTATCCCAGAGTTTAATTATTCTGTCTTCACCACAACTAGCGACAATTTCCCCATCGGGACTAAAACGCACGGAATAAATTTTTTTAGTATGTCCCTCCCACACTTGTTGACATTGACCTGTATTGACATCCCACAATCTTAAGGTGAGGTCTCTACTACCACTGGCTAGTGTTTTTCCATCGGGACTGAAGGCTACTGAGTGAACATCACTACCATGACCATTCCAGGTTTTTAGACATCTACCTGTGTTGATATCCCAGAGCTTAATTGTGTTGTCAGCACTACCACTCGCGAGTAAAAGATTATTTTCATTAGTTGGAGATGGTTGGAAGGTGACAGACCACACCCAGCCATCATGACCACGGAGTGTTTGCTGACAAACTCCCGTAGCAATGTCCCAAATTTTAATAGTTTGGTCTTCACCAGTACTAGCTAAAAGAGAACCATCGGGACTAAAAGCTACTGAGTAAACTTTATTGGTATGTTCTTTGAGGGTATGTAGACATTCACCTGTTTGCACATCCCAGAGTTTAACTGTGTAGTCAGCACTACCACTGGCCAAAATTTTATTGTCTGGGCTAAAGCTAAAAGCCCAAACCCAGTCAGTATGACCAGTATAAATACGAATTTGCCTAGTATCACCAGCTAGCCATAGACGAATTTCTCCGGTCATTAAACCTGTAGCAAAGAATTTGCCATCAGGACTAAATCTCACAGAAACCATACTAGACATGGTTTCGGTAAACACGGACCCAGTTAAATCCCCATTGGCGAAACTGGTGTCTTTTAAGTTGACATCTTTGAAATAGGCTTGCCAAATTGTCAAACCGGAAAAATCCCGCCCACTTAAATCAATGTGAATATCCTGCTGGGATTTATCTATTTGCAGTTGTCGCAGTAGATTGATTAAGTTACCAGCGGCATAACCTTTGGTTGGCGGCGACTCCTGCTGTAAGGTCCTCAGTATTCGCCGTAGATGAGATTCTAGTTGTTTGGTTGTACCGAAAGCTTGAATGAGCTTTTGTTTTACAGGTTCTAGTATCAGCCGTTCTTGGATTTGTCGGATATAATCAAGTGATCGCGCCTGCATTAAAGGGTAACCATTGACAAACTCTGGTTTTTTTTTTCGATCAAATCATCAGTGACCTGTTCAATATAACGTTTGGTCACATATTCCATGACTACAGATTGTTGGCGGAATCTAGTGGTGCTTGCTTCTTTTTCAATCAGCGATCGGCGCAATAATGACTCCACAACTTCCAGGATGTTAGATTCTGCAGCTGTGCTTCTTAAATCATTTTTCAGTTGTGGTAAAGAAACATATTCACGATGTATTGCAAACTTATACATCACTTGTTTTTCTAAATCTGACAAGCGTTTAAATTGCGTATCTAGCAGGATGCGAATATCTCCGTAAACAGCGACGTTTGATTCTTCAATTTCTTTTAAAAATTCTTTGATATTATTGCTAAATAAGTCATAAACTGTAGTTGCGACTATTTTTAACGCTAGAGGATTACCAGAATATTTTGTGACTAATGTTTGCAATTCTTCATTAGTACAATTGCATCCTTTGTCAAGCATAATTTCTCTAGCTTCTGCTAAATTGAGACTAGATAATTGCAAAACTTTAACTGGCAGATTTTTACCTTCTAGTGCAGCTACTTCTTTTGGTTTTTCCCGACTAGTTAATAGCAAGCAACTTTTATGAGATGCTTCTGCTACTTTTTTAAAAAAGTAGCCATAATTTTCATAGCCAGGTTCATATTCACCTGCCCATTCTTGGGTTTTACCTTCGCCACTGCGTAGCACTGATTCGACATTATCTAAAATCACTAAATATCGATGTTTTCTTAACATTTCAATTAGTAACAGTATTTTATCGTTTTCACTAACTTGTAAGTAATGTTCGCGATCAATCGGTAACAATCGCAAAATTTGGGTCAGAATCTCCTGTAATGGTGGTGCATTGCGAAGCGATCGCCAAATGAGATAATCAAATTGTGGCTGGACTTGTTTAGCGATTTTCGCCGCTATTACCGTCTTGCCAATTCCACCCATTCCTAATATTGCTACCAAACGGCATCTGAGGTAATCATTACCAACTATCCATTCCTCTAATTCCCGAATTTCTGTTTCCCGACCACGAAATCCTTCTACATCCACTGCTTCACCCCAGTCTTGTGTTGATGAAGTGACATTTTTTTCATTAATACCTTGGTACTGGGCATATAGCTTTTGTTTCAGATTATGAATTTTTTTATTACCGCTTCCTTCTATGCCTAATTTGCGATAGCTTTCTCCTAATCTTTTTCTCACGGCTGGTTGAGAAATTTTTAGTTTTACGGCAATTTCTGCACCCGAATAACCGTTTAATGCCAGAATTAAAGCATCTAACTCTGTTTTGGTCACACCATGTTTATTCGCAACTTCAGTAATAAAGTCATCAGGAAACAGAGGCATATGATCTGCGCTCTTCATCTTATCTAAGCTCCACAGTATATCTGTTAATTATAAGTATGTGAGAATATTCTTTTATAGCATAACTTTGAATTTTAGAAAAGAGTATTGTTTAACTTTTCTCTAAGTTTCACATTAACTACACAACAAATACACAACTGTTCCATCAAATTCCTCTCTACCGGAAGGTTTTTTTGTATTAAAAAATACTTATTTCCTGGTTTTGTATATTTACGTGAGAAAAAAAACATGCGACTCTCACGTTAGTAAAAAAATATTCTTATTAAGTGCTTGCTTTTTAGTAGAGATGTGTGTATCGTATAGCTATGTACTTCCATGTGAGTTATACATACATATAAGTCTCAAGCTCAACAGCCAACATCATGGAGTGGTGAAAATGCACAGCTTCTCACGATTGCCAGACTTTATTAGGAGTGCCAATAACATCACAACCATCTTGAAAATAGGAGAACAAAACCCAAAACCTCCAGTTGAAATCACATCGCCAGAACGAGAAAATCTGAGATTTTTACCTAAAACGAACCATTTCCACACAATTGAGTTACCACTGGTCTTTTCTCACATGAGCTTTCTGCTCATCGAAACCTTGTCAGAAACTCAACATGGTGAATTGGTTATTTCTAGTAAAAAAGGCAAATATGAAACTATGGTTGAACTAAGTGGTCATATCAGCCACCGTTACAATTTAAGTTCACAAGAACTGCAACAACTTCAACAATTGCATGACTACATTCTTGAAACATGGATAGCTTGGAGGCAGTCATACAAAGCAAGATAATTCCCTACATAGTTATTACTAGGTGAATGAGCTATCAACACAATTAAATATCTGATTGTCTCAAGACATTTGGCTTTTGATAAATGAGAAGTTTACAAGCCGGAGGTGTAGTTTATACATTGCCCGGCTTTTTGTTTAGGTTTATTTAATACTGGAGGAAAGTCTAATGAATATCAACGAAAAGCATGACAGCTATGTTGTTGAATTCTTTACTGAGGACAGTGAAAAAATTATGAAAACTAATCTCAAAGAAAACCGCAATTCACTGTTAATTTTGACTGGAAAAGGATTGAAGTATTTTTTGTTGACCTTGGCTAGTTTTGCGATTTCTTTAGTTATCTTTCAAATTTTAGGTATATCCTCACTTGCTCAAACCCTGGGGTCTTTCAATGTCTGGATCTGGTTTGCAAGGGTTGCAGGCTTGTTATTTGCATTGTTTGCTCTTGCCATGATTGTTGAGTCTTGGCGTTAAGCTGGTATAAAATCTTTGATACTTTTCACAAATTGTTCAGTTTTTTCTAAATGAATATTATGCCCAGCATGATTAATGACTCTTAGCTGGGCAAGTTTAGTGATTTGAGCTATTTCTGTATTGATAGCTATAAATTTTTCATCATATTCCCCAGCTAATAACAGCAAAGGTGTTGTATTTTCTTTCAGTTTTGCCCATAAAGAGGGTTGATTACCAGTACCCATAAATTGCAATGATTTAGTTAATTCAATTGGATTATTCCCCAAGCGACTTTGTAACATAATCTCAAATTGAGGATGATTTTTAATTGAGCCAAAGATTGGTTGACTATACCAATTTTGTAAAAAAGCAGCAAAATCTAATTTGCCAACACTGCGTGCTAATTTCCTAGCTATTTGAGCATCAAGTTTAACTCTTGCTAACCTTTCTATTTCTGTTGCTAAACCTGGGGATGATGATTCTAGGACAACCTGAGCAAATCTCTCTGGAAAATACAGGGTGAGATATAAGGCTAATCTTCCACCCATTGAATAACCTACTAAAAAGCATTGGTTAATTTTTAACTCTTGTAGTAAATTAATTACACCATGAGCCACATTTTCCATTTTATAGTATTCATCCCCACCCAATACTTGAGTTTTTCCATGTCCAGGTAAATCAACTGTGAGAAAAGAAAATTCATTAGCAAGTAACTTAATTACCTCATCAAATTCGTTTATATTACCAATAAAACCATGCAAAAACAGAATAATCGGTTTATTTAAATTTTTAATAAAATGATAGTTAATATTATATTTTGCTGATTCAAAAATCAAAATATCTCCTGATATTTATTTTAAAAATTAAATTTTAAGTTGCCTAATGTAAGATTTATGAGTCAGATTCGGGTATAAAATTCAAATACCGTGACTTTTGCCAATCACCCAATTACGCCGGAAAAATCGGGCTAAAGCTGGTTCTTCTAAAGATAAATAAATTGGGCGACCGTGGGGACAGGTGCGGGGGTTGCGAGTACGTTGCCATTGATCTAAAAGTGTCTGCATTTCTGCCAAATTCATTGGTGTGCCATTACGAATAGCACTGCGACAGGCAACGGCTACTTGAGCTGCTTGTAAATCACCTCCCCAACTAAGTTCTAAAATTGCCTCTGCACAGTCTTCTCGCCGTTGCAAAAGTGCTGGTACAGTGCGAATTGCCCAAATTTGTTCGCCAAAGGGTTCTATGTCTACACCAATTCTTTGTAGTTGTGATACTTGGACTGGTGATAATTGATAAAGGATAATTGCTGGTTCAACGGGTACAAGTTGCCAATTATCAGATATTTGCTCATACAAAACTCGCTCATGGGCAATATGTTGTTCTACTAACCACATACCACCTAGATGTTCTACTACAATATAGGTATTACTAAGTTGTGCGATCGCTTTGAGAGAATGCTGAGTAGTATTTTCTGCATGGGAGTTTTGGGTATTAGGGTAATAATCTGCTTTGGTTTCTGCGGATTTTAGTAATTTACTAACTCGTGTTGTGTGCACAGATTCTTGGAGATGGACAGCACTGATGCGGAGTGCTTGATTGATTGCTTGGGTAATTTGCTCTTGCCAATAACTGATTTCATGGAGATAAATTTCGTTTTTGGCTGGATTACGATTCCAGTTAATTTGTTCAGGAGAAAGGGCAAGTTTTAATAAACAAATAGGATAGCGATCGCGTGGTAGTGTTTTGTGAAATGCTGATAGAATTGTCTGCTCTAATTCTGGCGATTTGACCATGCGCCCATTAATTGCCACTCGCACCCAATCTGGTCGTCGGCGATGACATCTGTCAGGTAATCCCACTAGCAAAGTTATTGCTGATTTACCAGTGGGAATTTCTGAACTTGCAGGGTTGGGAATTTCTAGTTTTAATTCTTGTAAATCACCCTGTCGCACTTGGGGGAGAATTTGCGGTAGGATCTGTGCTGTGGTGGCGGCTGGAGAGATGGTAAACCATTGGCGGTCATTTTGCCAAACTTGCCAAGTAATATGGGGATGACAGAGAGCTATTTGTTGAATTGCCACTTGTATGCTTCTTATTTGCTGTGCGGTTGTGGGTAGACCTTGACGACGCATGACACAGTTACCGAAAAGATGAGAAACTGTAACTACTGTACCAGGTGCTATCGCTGTTGCTTCTAGTTCCACAGCTTTGCCATCATCACCATAAACAACGCGCCAGCCAACATTTTCTGTTCGTGGACGGCTCAAAATTTCTAAATCTGCCAAAGTTGTCAAACTGTGCAACGCTTCACCGCGAAACCCCAAGCTGTTAATTTTCCATAAATCTTCACTAGAGCGAATTTTACTGGTGCTGTATGCTAGCGCTGCTTGTTGCAAATCATTTTTGTTCATTCCACAACCATTATCTGCTACGCGAACGCGCCACTGCTGGGGCCAGACTGAAACTACAATGCGTGTTGCGCCTGCGTCTAGGGAATTTTCTGCCAATTCCCGCACCACAGATGCTAAAGAGTCGATTACTTCTCCAGCGGTGATCAGATATACAACTTCTGTTGGTAGAGCTTGAATAGTAGATGCCATAAATTACAGTTTAGGCTAATTGCCAACCACTGAAGTAGAATAAGCATTTTTATTTACATTTCCAGAGAATTTTTGATTTTTTGTAAAGAAACTGAGATTTTATGGGGATTCTTGATAGATTTCAGGTGAGATTATCAACGAGAAAAGTTTATGAGTAGTGATTTAACTGCTGAGGTTCATGATCTAAAATCTCGTTTGGAATGGGGACAACCAGCTTTTACAATCATAGATGTGCGTGAGCGCCACAATTACAATTACAGTCGCATCACCGGAGCTATGCAAATCCCTTTAGATGAACTGGTGCAACGCGCTCAATGTTCTTTGCACAAACAACGCCACATATATATATATGGAGAAAATGATGCACAAGCAGCCCAAGCAGCCGAAATGTTACGAGCAGCTGGGTTTCATGATGCTACTGAAATCAAAGGGGGTTTGACGGCCTGGAAAACAATTGGTGGCGCAACAGAAGGTACATCTGTTGAAAAATAACTCCACTGTACATGAACACAGATGAACACAGAATCAAAATTCCTGTCGCTAAAAACTCACGGCTGGGGATTTACCGAGTATCAACTTCTGTGTTCTCCGTGTTTCTGGGATTTGTTAATTTAGATCAATAATTCAATGGTCAACAACTAATCTGTCATCACTAAAACTTTAGGAAATTCGGGTTTAAGTAATCTGTTCAATAGAGATGCAGGAGGTTGATTGTAAGGCCAAGCAAAAGCATGGCGAAAAGCTGCATTTTGACAGCTTCGCAGTTGTTCAAAATTAATAATGTCGTAAGTCAACAGGTTTTCATACTCAAAGGGTAGGCGCATATTATGTAACCCTGCATTATCGGTGCAAATAGCGATGTCTACTCCAGCTTCGAAACAACGGTCAAAAACTAATTTGAGTTGACGGATATCCTGTAAAGTACCTGTTTTGAGGTAAGTTGTAGGGCAAACTTCCAAACATTGTCCCCGTCTAGCTATATCTTTTAATAACTCTGGAAATAACAACGGAATTTGGATACCGTGACCGATTCGCATTAGGTAGGGTAAGAGTCTGGGGTAACAACCATCTGTGGTTTCGTAAAGGTGTCCGGTTGTCTTTATTCCATGCGATCGCCCATAATCATACAAGCTGATCCATTCGTCTAAACGTTCTTCATAATAGCGATCGCCACCAGCTACATCAATCCCACAAACGTACTGTTGATTTTGCAACGCCAAATCAATTATTGCCTTGTTCACCTCATAAGGCAAACGCGAGTGCATGCAGAGAATTTGGCTAGTAACAATAGGATATTCTGGTACATAACTAGATTTGCCTACCACCTCCACAATTTCTGCCATCTTGTCAATTCTTGCGGTTTGACTTAGATCTTCAGATGTACGTAAGTAGGGTGTATAGCGTAGTTCCAAGTAAGCTAAATTCTCAAAAATATAAGCCCCCCGCAGTAACCGATAGATAAAGTAGGGTAATGTTTCTACAGTTTGTACACTTTCCACTAGGGTATGTAATTCTAGATACTCATCTAAAGTGTTACGGGGACGAGTATAAAAGTCCTCAAACTCTGAATATTCGGCAAAACGAGAAATTAAATCTCTCGCATGGCGCTCAAAGTAACGCCACAACACACGGGGAACAACGGAACCCCCCAGGTGTCTATGTAACTCAGCGTATAAGGCCATAATGGTATTTTGTAAATACAAATTTTACTAATTGTAACAAAAGCTCTAAATAAAGAAAGCTGTTATGTAAAACCCCTCGATATGTTTTTGTCTCTCCCAGAAACCCAGAGGCGCAGAAATTTGCAAAGGGATTATGGTGTTTAGGGGATACCTGGTCATTCAACGAAAAGTTCGTTCTACAACTTAAGGTTTGCTGTAATCTCCAGTTAAGTTCCTCACCCGGTTTTTGATTGCTTTTCTCATGGCATTTCTTGTCTGGATGCGATATTCTGTGACTAATTTGGGTAGCTGAGTAATTGCTAAATTAGGAAAAACTAAATTGATTTGTGACTCCACGTACTCACCATAGTGCAACAAATAAATTTTTAACTCTCCAGAGTTTTGACAGCAAAGTTGAGGGACAACCAACCTCCCATAAAGGGGTAGCTGATGATTAAGTCTTGACAAAACCTCTGCAATCTGCTATTAATTATGATTTGTGGAAACTTTACCCTTTAATATAATCTCTTGGCTAACGTAATTGTCATAGGTGCCCAGTGGGGCGATGAAGGAAAAGGTAAAATAACAGACTTACTCAGCCGCTCCGCAGATGTGGTGGTACGTTACCAAGGGGGAGTGAACGCTGGACATACCATAGTGGTGGAAGATCAGACGTTTAAGCTGCACTTAATTCCCTCTGGTATTCTGTACCCAAATACAGAGTGTATTATTGGCTGTGGAACAGTCATAGATCCACAGGTTGTAATAGCAGAACTTGATCAACTAGAAAAATTAAATATTTCTACTGGGAAGCTATTAATATCTGAGACAGCCCATGTAACGATGCCTTATCATCGTTTGATTGACCAGGCATCGGAGGAGCGACGGGGAAGTTATAAAATTGGCACTACAGGTAGAGGTATTGGCCCCACCTATGCTGATAAGTCAGAACGTACAGGAATCAGGGTTTTAGACTTGATGGATCAAGAAGCGCTACGTGAAAAATTAGAATGGACGATTAATTATAAAAACGCAATTTTAGAAAAACTTTACAACCTACCTCCTCTCAATGCCCAGCAAGTCATTGAGCAATATCTGGGTTACGCGGAACGCTTGCGGCCTTACGTCGTTGATACATCATTAAAAATATATGATTCCATTCAGCTCCGGCGGAATATTTTGTTTGAAGGCGCACAAGGTACCCTTCTTGACCTAGATCACGGTACTTATCCCTATGTTACTTCCTCTAACCCTGTGGCTGGTGGGGCTTGCGTTGGTACGGGTCTAGGACCGACAATGATTGACCGAGTGATTGGGGTGTCAAAAGCGTACACAACCCGAGTGGGAGAAGGGCCTTTTCCCACTGAATTGCATGGAAAAGTGGGACAATTGTTGTGCGATCGCGGTGCAGAATTTGGCACCACCACGGGACGCAAGCGGCGTTGTGGCTGGTTTGATGCTGTCATCGGTCGCTATGCGGTGCGAATTAATGGTATGGACTGTATGGCCATTACCAAACTCGATGTTCTCGACGAACTAGAGGAAATTCAAGTCTGTGTGGCCTATGAAATAAACGGGGAACGGTGCGAACACTTCCCCAATAGTTCTCGTCATTTTGCTCAATGTCGCCCTATTTATAAGACTCTACCAGGATGGCAAGTATCCACGAAGGAATGTCGTAGCTTAGAAGACTTACCAGCGCAAGCACTAGACTACCTCAAATTCTTAGCCGAATTGATGGAAGTTCCCATCGCCATTGTCTCTTTAGGAGCTAGCCGCGATCAAACCATTATCGTCGAAGACCCAATCCACGGGCCAAAACGTGCTTTATTGCATCCTGACGGTACACCCGCTTCTTTATCAAATGCTTAGTACTGAGACACGATTAATTGCGTCTACAACAAAGTGCTGATCACCCAAAACTAACACCTGATAACTGCTAATTAACAACTTGTATGGCTATTAAACTCGAATCTCAAAAACGACCAGAAGGTAGCAAGCCAAATGCTTTACGCCGTTCTGGCCTTATCCCTGCTAATTTGTACGGACACAAAGGTGCGGAATCAATTGCTCTGGTGGTTGACGCTAAAACTGTTGAGCGCTTACTCAAACAAGCTGCTATTAACAAGACAGAGATTGAACTGAATATCCCTGAACTTGATTGGAACGGTACCACTGTACTGCGAGAAGTTCAGTCCCATCCATCTAAGGGTTTTATCTATCACCTCAGCTTTTTTGCATCTTCTCAAAGCTAAGACAAACTGATAAGTTGTAAAAAAGACGACTGAACATTTGATGATAAGTGCTATTTATACCAGGGTTTAAGCCCTGGTTTTTTATTCAGCATCGGTCTAACTGATACTGATATATGTTCACAGGGTGAGATGATATGTTTATACTTGATTAGGAATGATAGCTGCAAACCCTTGAGCAAAAACAACTTAGTTGTCTATTCCATAGTTTCTGTAAATATCTAATCCATAATTTTTATGACAGAAGTAAATCTTCCAGTTTTAATTCAACAAATGTTACAGCCAGGATTTTATCCCCATGAAGTAATAGAACCAATTCAACTCATTCAAACTCATATTTCTTATGTCATACTCACCGGAAAATATGCTTACAAACTCAAAAAAGCAGTTAATTTTGGCTTTTTAGATTTTTCTACTTTAGAGAAACGACAACATTTTTGTCAGGAAGAATTGCGGTTGAATCAACGCGGAGCAGCTGAACTGTATTTGCAAGTATTACCTGTGACTGTGGTGGATGAGCAATATCAGCTGGGAGGAATGGGAAAGGTTGTGGAATATGCACTAAAAATGCGTCAGTTTCCCCAAGAGTTGCTATTTAGTACATTATTTGAGGAAGGGAAATTAAATGAGAGCCACCTAGAGGATTTGGGGAAAGTTGTGGCTGAATACCACGCAAAATCTGCAACCAATGATTATATTCGCAGTTTTGGCGAAGTTCCCCAGGTGCGAGCAGCTGTTGATGAGAATTACCAACAAACTGAAAAGTATATTGGTGGACCACAGACACAAAAACAGTTTCAGGAAACAAAAAGTTATACAGATGGTTTTTTTGCAGAACGCTCAGAATTATTTACCCGCAGAGTAGAAAATAATTACATTCGTGAATGTCACGGTGATTTACACCTGAGAAATATTGCTCTGTGGAATGAAAAAATTGCCCTTTTTGACTGTATTGAGTTTAATGAGCCGTTTCGCTTTGTGGATGTCATGTATGATGTGGCTTTTACGGTGATGGATTTAGAAGCGCGACAAAGCCCTGATTTAGCTAATGTATTTTTGAATACCTACCTTGAGCAAACTGGTGATTGGGAAGGATTACAGGTACTACCTTTGTATTTAAGCCGTCAAGCTTATGTGCGGGCAAAGGTGACTTCATTTTTGTTAGATGACCCTAGTGTCCCAGGGATAGCCAAGGAAGAAGCGGCAAAAACAGCAGCAGAATATTACAAACAGGCTTGGGATTACACTAAATCCCAACAAGGGAAACTGATTTTAATGTCTGGTGTGTCTGGTTCTGGAAAGTCTACAACCGCAAGATATTTAGCCCGTCAACTGCGAGGGATTCAAATTCGCTCAGATGCAGTACGCAAACATTTGGGGGGTATTTCTGTTTGGGAACGTGGCGGAGATGATTTGTATACTCCTGAAATGACTCAAAAAACTTATGCCCGATTGCTGAATTTGGGAATTATACTAGCTAGACAAGGTTTTAATGTAATTTTAGATGCTAAGTATGATAAACAACAACTGCGACAAGAGGCCATTGCCCAAGGCTCAAAATACCAACTTCCCCTGGAAATTATTCATTGCACAGCACCTGTAGAAGTTGTACAAGAGCGTCTGGCTAATCGCACTGGTGATATTGCTGATGCTACGGTGGATTTATTAGCATCCCAACTTCAGCAAGCTGAAGCATTTACCGCCGCAGAAAAACCCTATGTGCAAGTTTGGGATACAACTCAACCACCACAGACACAATTAAAACAATTAAAACAACTATTTCACATGTAGTATTTATTACGTTTACGTTATGGCATCAAAAAATCAAGGTTTACCCCCCATCTCTCCTGAATTCCTATCTCAACTTGTCTTTGGAGGATTTTTAATCCTCGTATTGAGGCTTGTAGGGGCTTCTACACCCCTGAGTATCTTCCTCGGTATTATTGCTGGTTTCATCTTAGGTTGGTTTACAAATTCCAGTAAAAATAGCCCAGAGGAAATGACGGTAGCCTCTTCTGATGGTATCGACGCAGGACTGAAGTACTGGTTATTTTTCCTCTTAGGTTTTGTATTTTTGGGCTACTCTCCACCTATAAGTATCTTACTGGGTGGTATCGCTGCTATCGGTGGTGGCTGGATTACTGCTTGGTGGGGAAGCAAGGAAGAAATGATTACTCAGCCACTAGAAACTTCTGATATGGAGACAAATACAAGCTCCAGAGAAAGAATTACTAAACAGCAAAGGAGAAGAATAACTAGCCGTCGTTATCGTCGGGCTTCTGGTAGTTTTAATTTCAGGTTTTGGCAAAAATGAGGTTAATTTTTGACGCTCCCACGGCTTGAAGCTGTGGGATTGTTGTTTCAATCAGCCGACTTACTTAAAGGAGTTTCCCACTTAAGCAGAGATGCTTATGGTTGGTTTATGAAAAAATAAAAAAGCTAAAATCTCACACTCTAGCTCTTGAAATTATGGAAGATCATGTACACTTTTTTGTTAGTTGTCCTCCAACTTTAGAGCCAGACTAAATCATGTTTGGGTTGATCTGAAATATGTTTTTATATCTCTCTAAGTTAATACCACTATTTTTTTATCCCCTAGGATTAATGAGTATTAGCTTGATATTTGCATTGGTAACGTTGTGGAAACGACCACGCATGGCAGCGATGGCTATTTCCTTGGCTTTGACTTTATTGCTGGTTTGCAGTAATGCTTGGGTTGCTAAATTTTTGGTGCAATCGCTGGAATGGCAATATCTTCCTCCCACCCCAGTACCTAATGCAGAGGCAATTGTAGTGTTAGGGGGTGCAACTAAGTCAGCTCATCCTCCCCGACCTACTGTTGATTTAAGTGAAACGGGCGATCGCATAATTTATGCGGCTCAATTATATCGGCAAAAAAAAGCTCCAATCATTATTCTCAGTGGAGGACGTATTGATTGGCGTGGTGGTGGTGGTTCTTCGGAATCGGCAGATATGGCAAATGTGCTCACATCTATTGGTATCCCGTCAGAGGTAATTATCCAAGAACCAAACTCTCTTAATACTTATGAAAATGCTGTAAATGTTCAGAAAATTTTAGGATCTCGTAATATTGGTAAAATACTATTAGTGACTTCGGCTATGCATATGCCGCGATCGCTAAAAATTTTCCAGGGTTTAGGTATTGATGCTGTTCCTGCGCCTACAGATTTTCTGGTCAGTGAAGGTGAACTCCAAGAACTCAGCATTACTCCTAAAGCCGCTATTTTAAGTTTATTACCAGATAGCAATAATCTACACCAATTTACTACTGCACTGAAAGAGTATATTGGCAGTTTTGTCTATAGCTGGCGGGGTTGGCTGTAATCAAGGTTTTTGACACTCTCCTGAAGGCCTTAACTTTCTGAGTACACCTCGGTAGTTGGATTACCTAAGAATTTGTTTGATTTAAATTTTGATTTTTCTGGTGTCCATGTAGATTTTCCCTATTCATTGCTGGGAACTAGAACTATGGAATAAAAGCCTATGTGGACTATTATCAAGGTGCAGATTGCCGTTAGGCAGCTAGGTTTTTATACAGGTTTTCACCCTTCCTGTTAATATTAGAATGTCCCAAGTTCCTGTGGGTTAAAGGACTTAAACAGCATTCTCCCAAAGAGGGGCCTCGGGCGAAAATCCCTTGTCTGAAGTGGGATATAGAGGGCAGTGCGCCTGTTGATCATCAAGGGTTTTGGGCATTTTCTTTCTTTAAAACAATGTCTAAAAACAATGTCTAAAAATTTACCTTATATCATGCCATCGCCTCAATGTGATGTTGAGGAAGGCTTTGCTAATTACCAAACAACACGCCAATTCTACCAAGAAGTTAAGACCCGCTCAGAGTTTCAAAGTTATTGTGAGTGGTACTACACAACGGCCGAACAGCATCGTCAAGACCTGGAAAAAATGCGCGGCGAAATCAATATTTTCCAGTGGTTTCGCCGCTGGTAGGTATTTAAATGAGTTCTAACTCATTGTCGCGTAAATGGGCTTTAAATTTTTGACTAAACTTAACTAAAATTGGCAGATTAGCGCTGACAGGTCTACCTTGCCATTCAGTAGCAATACCGATGACTTCGCCTTCTATACCTTTGATGTCAAAAGCCTGACCTCGATGCTCAGGATGATGATAAACTACCACCGACTCTTTAACACGGACGCGATCGCCAACTTTCATAACAACATTTACACCTAGCTTTTGCTGTTCCACAACCATTTCCACTGTCACTCCTCACTGAACTGCTTTTTTGAAAAAAACTGTTTGCAATAGTTACGCTTCTGTAACTGATATACAAACAAAGCCTGCCCCAGCAGGCTTTAATAGTAGTTAGTCAGCGACATTTGGATAATAAAAAACCCGATTCGGTTTTGTTGTGCGCCTTAACGACAAGTCTAATTCTACAACAACTGATGCTTTTACCACTAATTACCTTGATTGGGACATATTGATTTTATGCTGTGGGGAAGTTGCCGACATATCTGTTGAAATCCTGGAGGATTAAGTTGCCACCAAGCAAATAATCCCACACTGGAACCCCCCATCAGCACAAGTAACAATCCCGCCATTAAAAACAGAGGATGAAAGCCACTTGGTTGTTTAACTGGAGTGGGGACCGGAGAGTGCGGGAGATGGTCAGGTGTCAAGTCCACATCCAGTAGAACTGGGGAACTCTCCCCCCAGGAAGATTTTCCTGCTGGTGTTTCTAGTTCTTTTGGTGCTTGTACTTCCTCGGTTATGATAATTTCTTCTGAAAATTCTGAAGATGATGATGGAGTAACTGGCAGTAGGTCTCTTGTAGAAACTCGGCAAAGAGTCATGACAACAGCGGTACTATCATGACCATTTTTCTCATTTGCGAAATTAATCCAATGGTTGACGGTATCTGCAACAGAAATTTCACCTGTTAACACGGGTATGACATAATCCTGCCAAGATTTTTCTACCCAATTGTTATCACTTAAACCATCAGAACAGAGCAGCAATACACCATCTTCTTCTATGACAAGACGTTGAATCACAATGTCTAGAAATTCGGCATCTTTTGTCCCTAATGCTTGGGTAAGGGCAGTTGCATCTATTCTCTCAAGTGCTGGACGAGACAAACTCCGGGCAGAACAGACTTCTCTCGTGGCGACAACATCATCTAGGGTGAGTAGCTGGCAGTAATCCCGAGTTATCCAATAGGCGCGACTATCGCCAATATGAGCTAGATAAAGTTCATGGGCGTTATCCGATTGCCATCCACAGGTCGTTGTCACTCGTTGCGGCACTTGTACGGCCATTACGAGGGTTGTGGCCATGCGTTCTTTACCTTGGCGTTTTTGTTCATCATTACAAGCACAAATGACATTATTTACTACCCGCAAGCAGGCTTCTAGTTGTTGCTGCAATAAATTAGGCGCAACTAGTTGAGTTTGTTCTGCGACCTCGGTTAAAAAGGCAGGGATTTGCAGCTTAAGGGACTGTACAGCCAATTGACTGGCAACCTCACCGGCTTGGTGTCCACCAATGCCATCGCAAACAATTGCTAATCCTGGCAGTATGGGGTCATCTAAGTCACTGGCAGTTATGGGGTAGCAATTGTCTTTATTGTACCGTAATTCCCGTCCAATATCCGTTGCCCCTGCTACTTGCAAAGTTAATGGTAATTCTGCGGCAGTTGAAAGTAATAAAGCGTTGAGTTGAGTAGAAATGGTTTCTAACTTTGCCTCGGTGCTACACATTTGCTGAAGGATATTTTCTAATTTTTGAGATACTGCGGTATTTACAGATCTCACCCATAGTTGCCAACATTGACCCAAATCTGCCAAACTCGCTTTCTCAGCATCTGGTGTTTGGTGAAGTTCTAACAGTCGCACACACCAACCTTGCGATCGCAGGTTATCTGGTACAAGTAAACTGTGGGCAACTCCTAACTCTAACAAAGGTTGCCACAGTTGGAGAATTTGCCATAGCCAGTAAACTTGTCTGACGGTGGTTGCTGGTTCCCATGCTTCACCAATGGCGGGGTAGAGATTTCCTGTCTGATCTACCGGCACATTTTCCAATAAGAGGATATCATCTACATTTTCTTCTGTGGTGTAAACAAACCCATAGGCTGCGGGGAGGTGCAACCGCTTTTGGTATAGCCTTAAGTAAGGCATAACTATATTTGGTAACTTTTTAGACACTAGTGGTGGTAAGCCCGGTTGTGTATCTAACCAAACCTGGGGTGTAATTACCTCATACCTATCTAGCACTACAGATCCGGGGGGGATGCTGGCTGCTAAGGAACCAGTAGCCCAGAGAAAACGGTGAACTAAAAGAGTTTGGCAACTTGCACATACAGTTTCTCCCACAGGGTTAATGGGATTAGTACAATCTGGATTGAGGCAATAAATTATTCGCTGTGAGGAAATCATCAAGTTATCAAGTTAAAATATCAACCAACTTTTAAAGAATTTAAAGCTAGAATAAACTGGACTAGTAAAATGATGACTACAGCTTGTTGCTGAAATTTATGTTTTTTTTCGGTAAACAGTTATAGTCTAGGTGTATCTGATCTCAGAAATACATTTACGTAAATGTAGAATCCAGGATAGCCCAATGCCTATGCCAAGTTATACCTTAATCTGGCTCCTGGCAGGATCTGTTCTCTGCTTAATGGAACTTTTCTTACCATCGGCTTTTGTCGAATTCATGATGGGAATTAGTGCCCTGATTGTAGCTCTGGTTTCTCTGGTGGGTTTAAAGAGTTTATGGCTACAAGTTACTGCTTGGCTAATGCTTTCCACGCTTCTGATTGTGTTTTCCCGACGGTTTTTGCAACCGCGACGACGCAACTCAAGAATGCTGGATACAGTTTTAGCTGAAACTTTAACGGAAATTCCTCCTGGGGAAACTGGGCGGGTGCTATACGAAGGAAATTCTTGGCGCGCACAATGTGACGACCCACATTTGAGCCTAGCACCCCATCAAAAAGTTTACGTGGTCAGAAGAGAAGGTACTACCTTGGTGGTGATGCCAGATTATCTATTGCTTTGAGTGTGTGTTTGTAGAAAGGTGGTAAATTGCCTCTTGTCTACACAGCAGTTTTGATTCAGACAAAATACAGATTGGTAGTTGATTACTTCTTTGTGTACCTTATAAACCTGCAAGAAGCTGGATGAGGAATAAACGCAAAGGAGATGAGGAGTAAGGAATAAGGAAGTAATTTCATCACGGTTTGCAGAAAAAATGCTAGGAAAAATTAGGAGGATAAATAAATGGAACAGTTTTTTTTGTTAATCTTCTTAGCGCTTGGTGGTTCTGCAGTGGCGGGGTCGGTGAAAGTTGTTAATCAAGGTAATGAAGTTTTAGTAGAAAGATTAGGTAGCTATAATAAAAAGCTTGGTGCAGGACTGAACTTTGTCATCCCTTTTTTGGATAAAATCGTCTATCAAGAAACCATCCGGGAAAAGGTTTTAGATATTCCTCCGCAAAAATGTATTACTCGCGACAATGTTAGCATTGAAGTAGATGCGGTGGTTTACTGGCGGATTGTAGATATGGAAAAGTCATGGTACAAGGTAGAAAATCTCCGTGCCGCCATGACAAATTTGGTGCTAACTCAAATTCGTTCAGAAATGGGACAACTGGAGTTAGATAAAACTTTTACCGCTCGTTCTCAAATTAATGAAATTTTATTACGGGAGTTAGATATTGCTACTGACCCCTGGGGTGTGAAAATTACGCGGGTAGAATTGCGGGATATTGTTCCATCCCAAACAGTACGAGAATCAATGGAGTTGCAAATGGCGGCAGAACGGCGCAGACGAGCGGCAATTCTCACTTCTGAAGGGGAACGGGAATCTGCTGTTAACAGCGCTAGGGGTAAGGCTGAGGCTCAAATTTTGGATGCTGAAGCTCGCCAAAAATCTACGATTCTCCAAGCGGAAGCGGAACAAAAATCTATTGTGTTGCAAGCTGAAGCAGAACGCCAGCAACAAATTCTCAAAGCACAAGCAACTTCGGAATCACTAGAAATTATTACTAAAACCCTCAATAGTCAACCAGGTGCAAAAGAAGCGTTACAGTTTTTGCTGGCGCAAAATTATTTAGAAATGGGTGTGAAGATTGGTAGCAGTGACAGCAGCAAGGTAATGTTTATGGATCCCCGCTCTATTCCCGCTACTTTAGAGGGGATGCGTTCCATTGTTACCGATGGTTCTGCTAACCCTTTGTTTAGCGGTGAGAATCTAAACGTTAATAAAAATCTTTCTAGGTAGGAAGAGTTGATACATCACCTGGCGGAAATTTAAGTATGCTTTTTTCCCAACTATTGTATTGTAGTGTCGGCAGTATTTAGTCTACAGGCTAACACGGTCAATGTGACTGCTTCTTGTTTCAGGTTTATGGCAATATTTAAGTCTCTGTCACACTCAAAGCCGCAGTAATCACATTTAAACACTCTTTGAGGCAATGACAGAGATAATTTTTTGTCTTTGCAAGTTAAGTAAGACTTGGAGATTGTTTTAAAAGTGGAAAGGGGTGTAAAAAAGCTCCCTCAGTGTAGGCTGTGAACAGAAAGGAGAAGATTCAATCTAGGTTGACCTAGGGGGTTTGCAGGGTTATCTTCAGGCTAAGGCTGATATTTTATGATTAGCTCTTCTTCGCAGTCGAAAGCAATCAAAGCTTGTTTGATTCGTTCAAATTTATTAAGGCTATCCATATTACCTTCAATAAAATAAGTGTCACTGATTTTTACAGGTTGTCTTACTCCAGCATCTGTGTGAGTTAAATTAATTTTCTGATATAAATCTGTTGTAAAAAATATCTCTGGATTCCGTTCAAAAAGCTGTTTAAATACTTCTGCATAAAGTTTTGATACTTGGGTTACTTCAATTTTTTGGTCGAATAAAATAGCATATTCGAGTTTTTTAAATGTGGGATCTTCGGCTTCAAAAATATTTATCTCTCCTTTATCAATTTCTTCTTCAATTGAAATTTTTGGATATTCCCAAATTTTCAATACTCTTTCTGATATCTGGTTAAAACGTGTTTCAATTTCCTTTATACCCCATTTATCAATAGTTGACAAATATTTGTTTAACCACAGTCTACTATTTGAATATCCACCTGGTAAGTCTCTTTTTTCTAAAAAAGGTTTGTTTCCAAGTTTGTTATTATTACCCGATAAAGTAAGATTTGCAATGGTATTTAGATAATTTTCCTTGATAGCTAGGAATTCCTCATCTTCTAATGTTTTTTTCCATGAATGGTCAGGGTTTTGTGGAAATATATGTTCAATTGTAATGTCACGATTTTTGTCAATTAATACCTGTTCTTTATTTTCAAAGTTTTCTATTCTTTCGAGCAAGTAAATTCTATTTTTAGGTTTTATATTATAAATATCTTTTACTTTTAATGCCTCTATCAATTCTTTATCTTTGGGAAACCTTTGAGTACCTGACCTTTGTATTAATGATTTCTGAATTGAAAATAAGTATTTTGAAGTGTCTATTTTTTCATAGAGGTTCATAAATATTTTGCTCAACGCATTAGTTTGTAAACCAACTATAGACCTGCGCCAAACAAAAGACTGAATTAAGTTTAATATTTGTAAAAATATTTTTTTATCAATAATTGATTTGATAAAATCATCATAGATTCTCATTAGAAAAGGAAAAGCAACATTTATTTCCAATCGATTAATATATTCTATCTGTAAACGAATATCACGATCTGTTTCTTTTTGGGGATTAATTAGTTTGTTGTAATGGTAAGCTAATGTCTTTAATCCTGTTAGATTTTTTTCTAAATTATTTAAGTCGGTATGAGGATACTTGGTTTTAAATTCCAAGTAAACTTGGCTTTTATTTGGAATTTTCTTGTTTTCCAGTGTTAAATAATCTCTGATGTAATCCGATACTCTACTATTGTTAGATTCATCTTTTGCTAATGTTTCGATAACTTCCCAATAGTTTTGATAGATTTTTTTTTGCTCTTTACGGTTCAATCCCATCAAAATGTAATTTCGGATTAAATCAGCCTGTGAAAGATCCAAACCATTGGAGTTGAGACTTTCAAAAATTCGTTGTGGATCATCTTTGTCTCTATCTAATGAGATTTCAACAAACATTAGTTTTGAAAGACCTTCCAAAACAGTTTGATAATTTTCCTTGTTTATTTTTTGTTTAAAAAAATTAAAATTATCTATTATTTTTGAATAATATGCAAAATATTCACTACGCTCACCCTTTAGTAGATGCTTCAATGCATCATGATTATCGTCTGTTGACCTTAGTTTTAGTTTTTCTTGTTCCTGAGCAAATTTATTTATTAAATAAGTTTCACTGATTTCATTAACTAGACTTTCATCTCCTAATTGTTTGGCAAGTTCTACAATAACTAAATAAATAATTGTCAATGTTGTTAGACGTTGCTGTCCGTCAATAATTGTCAATTCCCTGGTTTTTGAAGATGTGTAAATATCATCATGAATATATACAACACTTCCAATAAAGTGAGCCTTAATTTGTTTTTTTGCTCCAACTTCGAGAATGTCGTGTAAGAGTTGTTTACACTGACTAGCTCCCCAATCATAGTTCCGTTGATAAATAGGAATTATAAACTGAGTTTTGGATAATGATAAAAAATCTTGTACTTTGGTTTCGCTTGCTTTCATAGATAAACTAGTCCAGAAATAAAATAAAATACAGCAAATAATATTCTTTTTGTAATCATAAACATATTTACGTGTATATATGTAGTTATTTTTTTATATTTAGAGTTTATTCAAATTTCTACAAATACAAATATCTTGGTTTTAAAATAAGTGTAAATTTGTAACGTATCTTAAAGTAGATATTAACAACAGTAAATTTTATTTGCTGATGCTATCAAAGCATTTAAGTTACCTAGTGAGCTTGAAGAAGCTATAGAAAATAACAATGTAGTTGACACGTCATTGATGAGGAATTTTGACTAGTTAAATTGTCAGCAGCCTGGGGTTAGCCATCAGCTCAAGTCAGATTCATCTGACTAAATATTAATTGTCAAGCTACCAATACAGTTAATAGCTATTCCCTAGACAACGCCAGCTAACCCAACCACTAGCGGAATTATTATTTGTGTTTTATTTGTGGTTGTAGAGATTGGGTTTGAGTATGATTGATGTTTTGAAATATCTAGCTTTGGATAGATGACTAAATTACTTAAATATTACCAGTGACTTTAAAGTATAAATAATTATGTTTGTGATTTGATTTAAGTTAAGAGGTTGTTTTAAAAGTGGGAAAAGGGGTAAAAAAGCTCTCTCAGTATTGACTGTCAATAGATAATAAACAGCACTGAGAGAGTGACATGAGTAAATCATACCCCAACAACTTGACTCACGCCGAATATGAGTTGGTTAGTGACTTAAAGGTATTTTACTGGTAATTCTGTGGACTGGCCAGTAGATGATGGGAAATTTGGCTTAAATATGATTGTTTGTTAGCTTTTGTGAGCAAAAAACTAACTAGCTACTAAAGCTACATTTTTGTCGCCAATGTCTAATGAACTCCCATGCTAGCAGCTTGATTGATTTGGCATTGACTACACAAACCAAAAAATTCCAGGGTGTGATAAAAAATTTTAAACTTATGACTGGATTCCAATTCATCTTCTAGATTATGGACTGGACACTGATTGACGGGAATCGACAAGCCGCACTGGAGGCATGTGAGGTGGTGTTTGTCTTGCTGTGCTAGGTTATAGAGGGCTTCCCCGTTAGCCAAAGTCCTGACCTGAACCATTCCTTCTAGTTTTAAGGCTTCTAGGGAGCGGTAAACCGTTGCTAAACCCATACTCTGATTCCGTTTACGTAATTCTACATAAATGTCTTGGGCAGAAATGCCTTGTTTAACGGTTTTTAGCAAGTTCAAAATCCGCTCTTGACTGCGGGTGTGTATGGCTCTCATAGACAATCATTTAAATTTGCCACTTTAGTAGAAGCTGTGGTACTCGCTAACTAGTTGATTAACTGTAACTGCTTCGTAATCTTATTTTTACTCAGTTGGGGCATAAAGTTATAGTATAGCGATCGCAGCATTGAGCAAAAAGCCTGTGCAAAGGAAGTATCTAGCTAAAATTTTCGTGACCCTTCGTCCTTCAGTCTTAGATCCTGCTGGTGTAGCTGTACAATCCGGTCTACAGCAACTGGGATATAACAACGTGGAACAGGTGCGGATTGGTAAGTACATTGAACTAATCATCACTTCCACCGAAGAGATTAAAGCGCGTCAAGACCTTGAACGTATTTGTGACCAAATGCTAGCAAATCCGGTAATTGAAAATTACCGCTTTGATTTGATAGAGGTGGAAACACAAACGGGAGTCTTTTAACATCGTGGATGGGGGAATAGGAACAGTATTAATTCCCCACTTCCTCCTCCCATTAACTAATGACTAATGACCAATAACTAATGACTAAATGATGAAATTTGGGGTTTTAGTTTTTCCGGGTTCCAATTGCGATGGCGATGTGGCTTATGTCACCAAAGAATTGCTAGGTCAACCAACTCGTATGGTTTGGCACCAAGAAACAGACATTGCTGATTTAGATGTAATTATTATACCTGGTGGTTTTAGCTACGGGGATTATTTACGCTGTGGTGCGATCGCTCAGTTTTCCCCTGTGATGCAGCAGGTAATTCGCCACGCCGAAAAAGGTAAATTTGTCCTGGGTATTTGCAACGGTTTTCAGGTATTAACCGAGGCCGGACTTTTACCAGGGGCATTAACCAAAAATCAGGATTTACGTTTCATATGCGATCGCGTGCCTTTGCAAGTCGAGCGTACCGATACCAATTGGACACAAGCCTATAAAACTGGTGAAATAATCACATTGCCCATTGCTCACGGTGAAGGCAGATTTTACGCTGATGGAGCCACTTTATCAGCCATAGAAGATCAAGGGCAAGTACTTTTCCGCTATACAGGAGAAAATCCCAACGGTTCTCTTAATAACATCGCCGGTATTTGCAATCCTCAAGGCAACGTTTTAGGCATGATGCCCCACCCAGAAAGGGCCTCAGATGCCTCTCTAGGTTGTAGTGACGGGTTGAGATTATTTCAAGGCTTGTTAGATCAAATCGCCGCCTACGCCTAATTATTTCATTTAACAACTGAAATTTGCTCAAAGTCCGCCTAAGTGGACTTTTTTTTATGAAAGTATATTTTAAATCTACCTATGTTCTCCCCGTGGCTGTGGTTCCTTACCAAGAGGAAAAAAATAACCAACCATATATCAAACATACAGTTACTGAATACAAGGTTATAATCTTAGCATAATTATATTTAATACAGAAAAATTCTCACAATGAATAGAATAATACCGAATCCAGATTTAGCCAATGTCGATTATACTGATTTATTGAATAAAATTTTACAGGTTTTACAAGAGCAACAGATATTTGAAATCCATCACAATAACCAATGGCTACTGATTAACAGTAATCAAATAGCGACTCAAATTACTCAATTACAAGTAAATAATCCTTTAGGAAACGCTACAGCAGTAGATACAGCTACCCTCAATTTAAGTGCTGGTTCAGAAGAAAGATTTTGCCAACAAATTAGGCAAATTACCAATGCTATTCAGACGCAATTAAAAGCAGCTATTCTTAAAAAGACAGGTATAGATAGATTTATATTTATTAAACAGCTAATTAGTGATTTAAAAAAATTTCGCGTCATATCCCATAAATTTGATTTGACGTATAACTTTCCTCCAGCTGAAAATCTTGAGAAACAGCGCTTAACCTTTAAAAAGGACTGCGAGCAAAACAGACAATTACTTAAAGCTCATAAAATCAAAATCTCAGTTAACAAACCACGTGATTTTCACAGAGAATTAGTAAAGGGTATTAATAACTTTATAGATAGGCAATTTGGGGATACAAGTTATGAAGATAAGGAAGAAATAGCATATATTCTACATCAACAGGAAGAGGACATCAACTCTGATATCTATCGATTACAAAATTTAGTTAATAAAGAAACATTAGGTAAATTGAAAAGACTAGCAAAAATTAATTACTTAGAATTTCTTTTTGAAAATATTACTGAAAACGCTAGTAGTGAACATTTATGGGGAAAAATATATTTAGCTGACTTAATCAGGAGATTGAAATTATTAGATGATTACATTAACAATCCCAACAAAGCGGATGGGGAATATTTAGTCAACTATCAGGGGATAGAAGTTAATTATCAAAATGTTTTTTCTCACAGCGAAGCATTTGATATGCTGCCTATTATACCTGTTATTGAGGGTTACTTAGGAGAGACAGAAGATCAAAATTGCGAAAAAGTAGAATTTGTTTTTGGTATAAAACTGAAATTTGATGGTAGAGTACAAGCCGATGGAGGTAGAACTGTTTTTGATTATAATCTCAATATTTTAAATCCAGATAGTCGAGAGCATAAAGAAGGGATAAAAGATGAATCGAAAAAATTAAAATTTGTTTACAAAGTTTTAAAAATAGCATTTTTATATTACTTTTTATTTGCATCTCGTGAAAATCCTGAAGAACCAAATTATCATCCTCAGAATGAATTACACTATAACCCCATTGCCAAATTTGAACAAGACATACTACCAATATTACAGCATGGTACTGATGAAGAGAAGAAAAATATTTTTGGACGTTGTATAAAAGGTTTTGATAAATTTAAAGTTCAAAAGAAAATTAACATTCTCAAGGAAGTTTTAAAAAAGCTCATTAAGCGGAAAACTCCATTTCCTACTAGAGAATACCCCCTACATATTTCTGTAAAAAATAGTATTTTAGAACAGGATATTGACACTATTAATAGTAGAAGTACATTATTTAAGCCTGGGTTACAAGATAATCATAAAGATTGTTTAAAATACATCAATTTAGGAGAAGCAAGCACTGACACAAACGTTATTGTCAGTCTCCAAGCGCAAATGACTATCAGCGAAATTCATTTTTTAGAGACTGATGATCGAGAAAAATGCGATATGAAATATGATATAGAACAAGATATTAGTGTTTTACCTGTAGTCTTTTTGCCGATTAACAATCGACAATGTGACAAATTTTATCAAAAAAACTTTTCAGAGCGTAAATTAGTCATATTTCCATATTGCTCAGAAACTGAGAAACTAGAATCTCATCAAGAATTTATTTACAAAATCACCTACAGCTTACTAGCTTATATTTGCTTGTATGTCTTACTAGAAAAACAATCAAAGTTATTTATTCCCGTTTTAAGGTTACATTTAAAAGAGAAAACCGATGATGAACCGATAGAAAAATTTATAGCTTCCTTAACGGGTGTACTATCCCATTTATTAAATGAAAAACATCGCAGCAACTCCCAAGGAATATATATTAGTGACCTTGATGCTAAGGGTAAATATAAAAAGCCTAACACTTTAAGTTCTTTGTATTCTGTATTACCCAAAAAATTTACCCTAAAAGATCCAGATAAATTTCAATTTAGCGAACTAGATAAACTTGCCATAATTGTAGTTTCCAGTCGAGTGAGTGATAGTAAATGGGGAACACAAACCAAAAAATCTAACTTGATGGGAGAAATTATTGATTTTCAAATCCAAGATCAAACACCGCAAACAGTGAAATTGAGATTGTTAAAAACATTCTCAGAAAACTATGATGATCATCAAAAGATGTTTGAATATCCGAGTGTTATAGTTGACAATGTAGATAAACTGTATAAAAAAGGTTATAAACACTTTATTTATATAGCGAAAGTTCCTTACAGCAGCACATTACATATTACTCAAACTGAAAATGACGGACTATATTTTATGTCTGGAAGTGTGATTAAGGCTTTGAAAACAGAACGAGAGCACATTAAAATCTACCCCATGTTTTTTGATAAATACTATGCCGTAAAAGTAGGTGAAGAAATAAAATCAACATCATTATATATTCAAGATACCATGGAGCTGACAGAATTAGCAGAAGATAGCAATAAACAATCGGTTATATTTTTCAACTTATTTAATGGTATGGTGGTTGCTAAAGACACAAATTATAATGGGGTCATGTCTTACGCCACATTGCTGAATATTTATAAAGGTATTCTTGATGATGATGATATTAGAAGAGGACTAATTTCCAACCAAAGCAACTTAAAAAGTGAAATACTGCAATGCTTAACCTTATTTCATTTTTACCGATACGAAAAGTACAATGTATTACAACTGAAATTAGACCCTTATGAAAATCTCATTGGAGACGAATCTATAGGTAAACTGGCGTTATTTAA
Organism: Umezakia ovalisporum Ak1311; assembly: GCF_029891685.1. Lineage (NCBI taxonomy): Bacteria > Bacillati > Cyanobacteriota > Cyanophyceae > Nostocales > Nodulariaceae > Umezakia > Umezakia ovalisporum. The sequence continues at coordinate 149,589 of NZ_JANQDJ010000041.1, forward strand.
CCATACTAGAGGAAAGGCTAAATTTAACTCCCTAGCATTCTTAACTTATATTAGAGACATACTCGAAACCCCAGAATAAAGTTAGTAGAGATAATACTTATAACTTTTTTACTTGGTTCTTGGGGTACTTGGTGGTTAATTAAAAAAAATATATCAATATGACAGTAAAAATAGCAGATGATCTAGGAAGACTATATGAAGTAGGATTTAATGTTGGTATTTTATCCTACATTCAGCAAAACCAAATCAAACAAAGATTTGGTAATTTATATCGTCACGAACTGGAAAATCTGAAATTTTCTAAAATTTGCAAAAGAATAGTTGATAAAATTGTCAGTACATTAGAAAAACAGATAGCTGAAACTTGGTGTCAATTTTTCCTTCAAAAAGGTTTTCTATCAGGATTAAACTTCTTTCATGAATATCTTATATCTGTGGGATGCGATCAACCGGAAAAGTTTCCCAGGGTAGAAATTTTATATTATCAATGCTGCTTTCATGGTGATAACAGCATAGGAACTTATGAAACTAATCAGACGCAATGGTTTAAAGATCTTCTTTCTCAGTTTGAACAATTAGAAAATTTTGATTACTATATTACGAAGTATAAGACAAAAGGTGATTTTCTCAACGCCGATACGTTAATTTTGCTCAAATATCAGCGAAAATACAAAATTGTGTGTGTTGATTTGTCCGTATTTTCTATTCACAGCGATGAAGATATCAAAAATATTGATTCTGTGGAAATGATTCGCCGCTTATTAATGCGGGATGTCAACTATATCCGTTCTAAAAGTGTTTTCTCTAACTTGAGTATTGATACTAACTCTTTGGGTTTAGATTTTTCCCCAGATTTGCAAGATTATTTTACAGCTTTTAAGGCTAAAGATAAAGAAAGCACCAAATTAATTCAAGCTGCTGGTTATATTTATAGCTTTTATCAATTTATTCAAGAAATTGGGGTAATATCAAACATATCACCAATGGTATTCAATGCGATTGGTTATAGCGATCGCTCATTCAATACTATATCTATTCAACCAGATAAACTCGATATTTTTCGGACTTGTTATCAAATTTATAAACGCCATAATAGCAACGAAGCAATTACAGATGTACGTTATCGAGTTCTCAATCAAATTAAACGTAACGCTGGAAGAAGTTTTGACAACGGACAGGAGTTTATCAACTCTCTTGTAGAAATTACTCCTAACAGAATCAACACCATACCACCGCACGTCGAGAAAATCAGCAACTTTTCTAGCTCCGTTGCTAAAGTTCCCCCAGAGTTAATTTCTGAGTTAGGTTTAACAGGAAATGAGAGCTTTCGCGACGCACATAGTCAACTCATTCAAAAGTCTCTTCTTTCCGACAACACCTATATATTCCTGACCGGTAACCCAGGTATTGGTAAAACCACAGCTATTGTCAACTTTCTGAAAGGACATCTAGATGAAGGGTTTCTCTTTTTTTATATCAGTCCTCGAAAACAGGTAAATCTCGACATTATAGAAAAATTTAAAGATAAACAAACTGGTAAATTAGTAGATGACAGAATTTTTGCTATCAATACCAATAGTAACCTAATTCATGATAATTTTGGCATATGTTCGGTTGAATATACTTCCAACCAACGTCAGGATGATTTTGTGAAAGCAGCAGTTCAGTTTCTCCATAGTGGAAACTCAGAAAGAAAAGCTAGACGCAACAATCGGCTCGAACATATTACTGATAATACTATTCAAGACGCAGGACAAAAATACAAAGGTGTTTTAAATAGTATCTGCGAAGGTATATATACTATCATTTCTGAGAATTTATCCCACCATATTATTGCTACTACGTCTACTCAGTCATTGAAAAAAACCGATACTGGTGATACTTTACAACACCTGGAAAAAATATTCCGTAACGCATACAACGCTAGAGAAAACAAAGTTTTCCCGGACAAAATGCAAAATATCTCTCGTCGTATCAAACATTTATTGATCATGATAGACGAAATCACAGGTGATGAGGGAGGGGTAGAGTTTCTCGCTGGTATTCATAAAATTATCAAGCAATATGAATTAACCAAACCTGAAAACGGTTTTAATACCAAGGTAATTATTGCAGATGCTTCCATTGTGGATGAGAATGTAATTCGTCAACATCTAGAAGAGACCACCTCGGAGCCGAATAAAATCTACTTCCGTCACGCTGGAGATCATATTCAACCCTTATCAGTTGCAAATTTAGAGTTTAAAAATTTCCCTGCTACTGTCATTAACGCTAATTCCTACCCAGCCAAAAGTTTAACTATTAGCTACCAAATTTTTATCGAATCTTGTAAGTTTAACGAGGAAGAGCGATTAAATGAGCAATCTAATCTAGAAAAAACTGTTGTCAAAGCAATTTTAGCAGATATTTACCATCTGTTAGAAAATTCACAGGTAGCACAGTTCATAGTATACATCCAAAATAAACGGTTGCTGTCCCAAATAATTGATAAAATCCAGGATAAGTTAGGGAAAGATAAGTTCCAGAAAAATGAACAATACCTGGAAATACACGCGAATATCTCGGAATGGGAAAAACAAGAAATTAAAAAGTACCAAGAAAATGTCAAGGTAGTTTTTATGACTGCTTCGGGAAGTCGTGGTTTATCCTTCCCCAAAGTAAAGCATATTTTAGTGGAGATACCCAAGTTTGAAATTGAGAAAAACCTCATGGAAATCATTCAGGTGATTTACCGAGGTAGAGGAAATGATGATATAGATAAACAGGATAAATACTTATACTTTTACTTAGCGGAACGTGCTATTTATTATGCAGATAACCCCCAGCTATCTGTACAAGAAAGTGTGCTCAGTTTATTAAACCTGTTGTTAATTCTGAAAGGGTCGATGATGACAAGAATTTATGGCTATGGTAAAATTGGTAGGAGGAAGTATGTTTTGATTCCTCTGGGTGGAAAATCAGTTTTAGCCGCTGGGGAAACATTTTCTAGTCAAATTTTAAGTTTGATTTACAAACTCAAAAAAGAATACCAAATAAACCCCAGTCATGAGGTATTGGCAAAAGTCTACACCAACTTAGAGAAACTCATGGGAGATGGGGATTTTGTAGTTCAACAAAGCGCAAAACAAAGTTATTTAATGTTGCAGAAATCTTTTAATAACAAATTTTTGCAAGTAGCTAACACCTTGGATAAATTACTTGATTTTGATGTTATGGAATTCGGTTACATTAGCGGTGGTTTGCTATTAGTACCCAGTGCAAATATAGAAGAATCGTATCAAATAAAATTATTGGATATTGAAAAATACGCCAAGGGGGAATTATGGGAAAATATGCAAACAATTAGTAAAAATCTCAAGTATCCTGAAAATTTAAGATTTGCGATTAAAGATGCAATTGAATTGGTTGATAAGTTAAAAAACGCACCGGATAAAACACAAAATTTCAGGCAAAAAAGCCAACATAATGATCAATATTATGCGTTACCTTTATTTGCATTTATCAGTGGAAAAGTGATGGCTGAATATTTTGCTAACGAACCATCAGAACCAGAAGACAATTGTTTCCGGGATATTCTCGCTAAATACATTAGACTATTATACCCAGTAAATAGCATTTTACCAATAGGAAATAACTATAAAGAATTTCCCTTCGTTGTCTTTAGAAGTTATGCATTACAAGAAATCAGACAAAAACTATTTACAGACAAATATCTTTTAAATTCCCGCGAATTAAACGTATTAAATTTGATCCTTTCTCAAAAAACAGATAATAACTAACTAGTTCTGACTAGTTCTGACTAGTTCTGGGTCTCTAGGCCTCTGGGTGAGAAAAAACTCAGCGTAAACAACGAATAGCGACCAACAAACCCCTGGCCTTATTCAAAGTTTCTTCGTATTCCTTCTCTGGATCAGAATCAGCCACCACCCCTGCACCTGCTTGAACAGTTACAACATTATTATGTAATACCATAGTGCGAATCGCGATGGCAGTATTCAACTGTCCTTCAAAATCGTAATAACCATACACTCCCGAATAAACACCCCGGCGAGTCGGTTCCAGCTCGTGGATAATTTCCATAGCCCGAATTTTAGGGGCACCACTCACAGTTCCCGCAGGAAAGCAAGCCTTGAGTAAATCCCAGGCGGTTTTATTGGGTGCTAACTCACCTACCACGTTACTGACAATGTGCATGACATGGGAATAAAGTTCAATTACCATTAACTCATCAACTTTGACGCTACCACTTTGACAAACACGCCCCAAATCATTACGCCCTAAATCAACTAGCATGACGTGTTCCGCAGTTTCTTTGGGGTCTTGCAATAAATCTTCTGCTAAGGCTGCATCTTCTTTAGTTGTTTTACCCCGTGGACGTGTCCCGGCGATGGGGCGGACTGTGGCTATAATCTCACCATCGCCATTGCGTTCTGCTTTGACCATGACTTCAGGACTAGAACCGATAATTTGCCAATCCTGAAAGTTAAAGAAAGCCATGTAAGGCGAAGGATTAATTTGACGCAGAGAACGATAAAGAGCAAAAGCATCCCCTGTGTATTGTGTTGATAAACCCTGGGAAATTACTACTTGGAAAATATCGCCAGCTTTAATATATTCTTTGGCTTTTTCTACACTCGCACAAAATTCTTGGCGGGTGAAGTTGCTGGTATATCCCTCTATTCCCCCAACATTGTTGGTTCCTGGGTGAGCCCATTTTAAAGTAGTTTTTTGCGGCGACAGAGGTAAAGATAACTTATGGAGCATCTGAGTTACTTGCTCACACGCTTGTTCATAGGCTTGTTGCCAAGCTACTTGCGGGTCACGTAAATCAGCATAGGCGATGGCCCAAATTTTCCGCTTTACCTGGTCAAAAATCAACAGGTGATCTACTTGCATCCATAAACCATCAGGGATATTACGCTCATCTTGCGGATGAATTGGCACACGTGGTTCTACCCAGCGAATTAATTCATAGCCCCAAAATCCAAACAAACCCCCAATAGCCGGGGGTAGTTGAGGTAAGGTGACCGGCTGATAAGGTTTTAGACATTGAGCTAAAGCTGTCAATGGGTCGCCTGGAAAGACAACTTGTGAACCGTCGCGATGGGTCTGGGTGGTAGTGTCACCTTTTGCTGACAAAATCCAAAGTGGATTACAACCCAGTAAACTGTAGCGTCCTATTTTTTCCCCGCCTTCCACTGATTCCAGCAAAAAACTATAAGGCTGACCAGCACAAACTTTATACCAAGCAGAAACGGGGGTATCTAGGTCTGCTACCCATTCTTGATACACCGGGACAAAATTACCTTGTAAAGCTAGCTGAGAAAAATCAGAAAAATCGGGGAATATCATAACTGGATGTAGGGATGAGGAATCGGGGTTGAGGAAGCGGGGATTGGTGATTAGGGAGGGGTATTGGGTCTGAGGTATTCAGAAAACTCTTTCCCAGTCCCCAATTCCCAGTCTCCAGTTTCTAATTCCCAGTCCCCAATACCTAGCCCCTAGACATCGTGGGTAGCTTTACCAGTGAACTTGAGTTTTGCGGGACTGGGATTTTCCCCGATGCTGCGCGGTACATGACGCACTTTCTCGCGTCCTTGGTTAACTTTTTCTGGAAAGACACCATCAGCTGGGTGAATGAGAGTGGTTTCTCCAGTTGGTAAAATCCGGTAAATTTTGTAGTCTGTGATTTTGAATTTCCGGAGTTGAGCACCCAAGGCGATGCCATATTCTTTACGAGCTATGTATAGCAGATTTTCGCCTTTACGCATAGTAGCAGCGCCACCTGTAGGCATTTCAAAAACTTGCTCTTTAGCGCTAGTCCAAGTAATAGCGTACTTTTCTTCTTCTTGTGCTTTTGTGAGTAAGCCACCAGTGCTACCACCAAACAGGGGAGTTTGCCCAGAAAGTTTTTCTGCCATAAAAAAAATTAGTCTCTCAACGGTTTTTAGGGAATCGTAACACCGCTCAAGGGATCATGTTGCCATCGCGTTATAGACTGTAACAGTTTTTAGTCAAAGTTTCTTTTTTCCTAACTAAGGGACTGGTTAAGGAGCTATTTCTACATAAACCTCAAAAATTAAGAATTACCAATTATCTTGGGGAGAAGCTCTCCTCTGAAAGAGACATTAGGAACTGCTATTGACAGCCGTCCGTTTTTCCTGTTGATTAACCTGGGCGATGGGAACAGTGAAATGAAATTCACTACCTTGGTCTTTACCATTTGATTCTGCCCAAATTTCTCCACTCCAGCCATTGACAATTTGGCGGCTAATTGCTAGTCCTAAACCTGTACCGCCAGTGGTACGTCGCAACGCTCCTTCTTCTTGATAGAAACGGTCAAAAACTATTTCCAGTCGATTGGGTTCGATACCGCGTCCAGTGTCAGCCACCGTCACCTCCACCATCTCATTGTTGTTTTGGGTGGCTGTAATCGTAATTTTTCCTTGAGGTGGCGTAAATTTACAAGCGTTGTCGATCAGTTTTGCTATTACCTCCACCAGCCAATCACCATCAGCTCTGACCAAAGGTAAATTTTGGTTAATCTGAGTTTTGATTTGGGGAAGTCGTTCTGTGGAAGAACGAGTGCGAAGTCGGCTGAGGGCTAAATCCACACATTCTTGTAAAGTGAGGGATTCTGGATGCCATTCTACTCGGCCGCTTTCGAGGTTGGACAGGGTGAGGAAATCTTGCACCAATTTCCGCATTCGTTCTGAGTCGGAAAGAGCAGTATTCAGCATTACCTGCTGCAACTCTAAAGGCATATCCGGTTCACTAGCCAGACTTTCTAAACACACCTGAATTGTCGATAAAGGGGTGCGGAGTTCGTGTCCGGTAATCGCTATTAAGTTACTGCGGGTGCGGTCTAGGGCTTCTAGTTGCTGGTTCAGGTCTTCTAAGTTGGCGTAAGCTTCTGCTTGAATTAAAGCTGCACCCATTTGGGTAGCAATGGCTTTTACCAAATCTAGTTCTCCTGGTTGCCACTCGTGCGGTGGTAGGTTGCAATAGTGCAATTCTACAATTCCTAACAACCGTCCTTGAAATAATACTGGTTCAAGTAACCAAGAACGAATAGCAAATTTTTTGGCAATGGTGGTAAGTTTACTGGAATTGGTCACACGAAGGTCACTTTGGGTATCAGCTACACAAACCCCCTCGCCCTTTTGTACTACTTCTTGAAATAAATGATTTTCATCTAACTGCCAACTTTGCCCACAAATGGGTAAAACACCAGGAATCAAAAACTCATGTTCAATGTGCGCCTGTGCATCTGTAGCTTGAGCGCGGTAAATTAAACAGCGACTAGCCCCTAGATGTTGCCCTAGTTCTTCTGCACCAATTTGTAGTACTTCATTGGGGTCAAGCGATCGGCGAATTGCTGTACTAATGGAGTTGATCAAACGCTCTTTTCGTGCTTGGGCAGTAATGGAACGATAGGCTTTGTGCAATTTGTACTGACTGGCTTGGAGATAAGTTACTAAGCGCTGTACAAAGGGGTCAGTGTCGATATCACAAGCAAATTCAGTAGTTTTTTCTGCCGGGGAAAAACTTCTGGCTTGCCCAATACCAAACCTCTGGCGTGCTTTGTTTATTTTGTCTAGCAGGTCTGGTCTGTAAACCAAAATTCTCTTTAATAGCAAATCAGCTGCTTTGAGACTAACTCCCCTTTCTGATGTCCAGATACCTTCAAACCTGCGAGCTGTGTCCATATCCAGGCTAGGAGTGAATTCTCGTAGCTCCTGATTTTTAGCAATGGAACAGGATTGCTCCCGACATACCAGAGAAGTAGCATAGTTATCAGCAATTACCACTAAATGCCATTCTTGACTTAAGGCATCTTCTGGCTCAAAGGCTATTTTTTCATAAGATTTTGAACTGTTGGTAAACTCCGTTTCTAGTGCGGATAAAACGTATATTTGATTACTACGTAAAGCCAAGCGTTGATAGCGATGAGCTTCTTGGCGATAGTATCGCTCTCGTTGGAAGCTAGCAATTACCAAGGGCTGCTCTAAAGTTGCAGCCAAAACCTGATCTTCCATCGCATGGGAAAGGGCTGTTAATGAAGCCTTGAAATATAGCTGGGGTCGCAGGTAGGTTATGGACTGTAGCAGATCACTCAGCACGGAAGACGAAATGCTCATGAATATCGTTAAGGAAAAGCCCAATCACAAAAAACATTCACTTCATAGCTGCATTGTACAAATCACAACGGACTCTCAAGTGCAGCAAACAGTTGGAATATGTAAAGAATCTTTAACAACACTGTTCACAAAGGTGGTGACGGCGTTAGAAAAATCTCCAGAATGAGACGCACACAAGTGGTAAATTAATTGGTCTTACCCTAGGCACATGGGAGTATATATTTATTTTTCACCTTTTTCAGCTTTTTTTTGGCAACTTTGCTGGCATTATCAATTTGGAAATTATAGGTTACTAGGCCCAATATACATTCAACAGACAATTTTGCTATCAGCAAATGCCCAATGGAGCCAATATGAGCTACTTTCAAGTCTTCTTGGTTTTTAATTTTGCAACTTTCGCACAAATATTTCAGTTTTATAGATTTTCGTTATTTAGTATCTACTGTTATATGTGGTTAATTGATTTTTGCCATATCTGACTTAAGTAATAACTGCTAGGAAGTTAAAAACATTTTGTTTGTTTTAACTGAGTAAACGGTAAATATGACTATAATTTTTAATATTTCTACATTCATTTGATATTGTATTAGTTTATTTAAATTCAAGGAATTTCTTTAGACAAAAATTTTAATAAAATCCAAAAATTGTCTACATAATTTGACAGCTTTGCTGGGCTTAAACCATGAATGCGTCAAAGACTAGGGGGAATTTTAGTATCTTGGCTAAGAATAATCTTTCCATGAGGACTGAGAAGGTTGAGGCGGAGATTAATTAGCTGAAAATCACCATTTTTGAGCCTTGACTTTAGATGTAGAAAATATACTCTTATAAGGATTTGTGCTAAATCTCTGTCTACTACTTTGCCAAAAAGATGTAAATCTCAATTGGGCTCCAAAATATCGGAATGACCTGGCAAAAATACTTTCTCTGTTGACATCATCGACGAATACCTTTAATTGGAACTTTGGCTAATGACACCGGATACACTGATGACCCCAGAAAAAATTTCTTTGCATGGCAAAACTTTTACTCCCGCAGAACAATTACCTGTACCAGAATGGCCTTCTGTTGTAAGTGAAAGAGCACAACCAACTCTGACGGTTAAAGATGATGATTTATTTTTGGTCACCGATACATTAGGAAACATTTCTGGCTGTTCCCTCACAGAGGGTAACCCAAATGTGGGATTATTTTGCGCTGATACACGATTTCTGAGTCGTCTGGAGTTGCAAATTGCTGGGCGATCGCCTATTCTTCTCAGCAGTACTGCTGAAAAAGGGTTTGCAGTTTCTGTTCTGTGTACTAACCCCAGTATTGAGGAAAACTTGAAGGCAGAAACCGTAGGTGTTCGCCGAGAAATAGTCCTCAATGGGGCGCTATTTGAAGAAATTGAAATATCTAATTACAGCACAACTCATATCAGCTTTGAATTAAGTATCAGCTTTGATGCAGATTTTGTTGATTTGTTTGAAGTTCGCGGTGCCCAAAGAGAACAACAGGGTAGAATTTTACGCTTGGTAGAATCCATAACTGAAGAAAAAGCAGCTTTTACTGGCTACAGTGTTGCGCCGACACATCCACCCAGAGAAGAATCTTTGACCTTGGCCTATCAAGGTTTGGATGGCTTATTAATGGAATCCCGTATCCAATTTCAGTATCGCCAACCAGACTATTTCCAAGGCTACACTGCTATCTGGCGGTTGGATTTAGCTTCTCACGAAACTCAAAAGCTGGGTTACAGAGTTAATATGTTGACGAACAATCAGCCCAGTTCTACAGTCAGTGCAGCTTTTACCTTAGTACAAGCCAAAGCTGCTGAGTTGATGGAAGAGCAACAATGGATAGAGCAAATTACACAGATTAGATCAGATAAAAGTATATTCAATCGTGTAATTGAGCGAGCTGAACAAGATCTGTATTTGTTACGCCAGTCCTTTGGTAAGTATAAGACTGTTTCCGCAGGTGTACCTTGGTTTTCGGCATTATTTGGCAGAGATTCCCTGATTACAGCTTCCCAAACCCTGATGTTAAATCCCCAAATTGCTAAAGAAACCCTGGTCATACTAGCGTCATATCAAGGTACAACAGAGGATGAATGGCGTGAAGAAGAACCAGGCAAAATCTTACATGAAATCCGATGTGGGGAAATGGCTCGTTGTCAAGAAATTCCTCATACACCTTACTATGGTACGGTTGATGCTACCCCGCTGTGGTTGATGTTGTATGCTGAATACTACTCTTGGACTCACGATCAAGAAACTATAGACAAACTTTGGCCAAATGCTCTAGCTGCGATGGAATGGATTGATGGCCATCTCCAACACAATAGGTATTTGACTTACTACCGTAAATCTAAACTTGGTCTACTTAACCAAGGATGGAAAGATTCTAATGACTGTATCGTAGACCATAAGGGTGAGTTAGCTAAAGGCCCCATTGCTTTGAGTGAGGTGCAAGCTTACGTTTACGCAGCCAAAATTCACCTAGCAAAAATCGCTAAAATCAAGGACCGGCTGGACTTAGCGGAACGCTGGCTGGATGAAGCAAGACAGCTTAAGGTTTATTTTAATCAAGACTTTTGGATTAAGGACCAAGATTTCTGCGCCTTGGCTTTGGATGGAGACGGTAACCAAGTGGACAGTATTACATCTAATCCTGGTCACTGTCTGAATTTAGGGATTTTCACACCTGAAAAAGCTCATAGTGTGGCGGAGCGATTCCGAGGACCAGACATGTTTAATGGTTGGGGTATTCGTACTCTCAGCAGTTTATCCCCAGCTTACAATCCTATGGGTTATCACATTGGTTCAGTTTGGCCTCATGATAACTCTCTCATTGCTATGGGATTGCGATCGCTCGGTTTGATTGATCAAGCTTTGGAAGTGTTCCAGGGTTTGTTTGATATGACTAGCCAGCAACCATATCAACGTCCTCCAGAACTTTTCTGCGGTTACGAACGTAATGGTGACCATTCTCCCGTACGCTATCCAGTGGCTTGTACACCACAAGCTTGGGCTACTGGTAGTATTTTTCAACTGCTGCAAATGGTAGTTAATTTGGTACCTGATGCTCAAAATAACTGCTTGCGAATTATCGATCCGACTTTACCAGAATCAATTAATCGTCTCTCATTACATAATTTGCGAGTTGGCCCTACTATTCTGGATTTGGAGTTTGAGCGCTCTGGTAATACTACAGCTTGTCGTGTTGTCAAAAAGCGGGGTAATCTCCGGGTATTTATTGAAGCTTAATTAGTGCTTGACTTCTCCCCTACCTTTAGGCGGAAGGATTCTAAACTGTCCCTTTGTAAAGCACAAAGCACGGAACTATGTTGCGGCTTTTCAGGGGCTTTCAACCTTCCGCTTGATTTCTTGTAAGTGCTTTAGTAGCGACAATGTTTAGGACTATAGTCCTTACTACAAATATTCAAACTGCAATTGATCTGTGTTTTTGATAGTTACAGGGGTTTAGCATTGCTCAACCCCAACGCTACAAATCCTCACTGATGACAGTGAAAAATTAACCCTCTTCTTGACGGTCGATTTTCTGTCCTGGAGAAGATTCATACAGAGCATCTAACTGTTGACGAGCATCTTCAACGTTGACCGAACGCATTACTAACAAAGGTTCTTTAATGAGATTACCCGCGTTATCTAATAATTCTGGATGGGGGATAAATTGTTTTCTGGGGGAACGATAACCTTGATGATCGGTTGATGAATTTTTAGGCGCATAGACCTGCTCTCGATCAACACTAAACATAATCAAGTTGCGGATTAAGTTAGCAACGGCGATGATAGCAAGAATTGTAAAAGCGAAAATGTAAAGCAAGTGTAACATTGGGTTTTCCTCCAAAAACAGCAAATTTTAAAACTTTATTCAGTAACGTTTTTTTTCGCCTACATTGTTTTATCCGGCGAAGATGAATGCCTAACGCACCCTTGGCGCGCCATATTTTTATGGAAAATTTTGTTAATCGTTATTCACATTAAAGTAGCATGGGATACATTACTTGTTAATAAAAATAATATTAAGGATTTTGTATCTTCAATGCGACTTGTATATTGTGCTGTTGTTATCCCAATCAACCTACTGAAATCCACCAGCAGATCACCCTCACGCTTCTCGTGCTTGACGCAAACGCATTGATATGTCCCAGCATTCTGTAACTAATTGGTGCCAAGGCATTAAAGTCGTCATTTCCACCCCGACTTGTCTATCCGTGGCGTTAAACAGCATCTTTGCTGCGTTTAGCTCCTCTTGCGCTTGCTTGACTCGCAAAAGTAAATCAGATTGCTCTTCGTGACTCATGAATGTGAGTTGCCCGGTTTCTAACAATTCACGCGATCGCGCAAACCAATAATTAAAATCCTCCAGCAGAGGTTCTAACACCGTTTTTAGCATCTCAGCCCCCGGTAAATTCGAGTCTCGCATAGATAAAAAGTATATTTCTAACTTCCTTATTAATCTTAACGTTTTTTACAAAAATTAACATTTTTTCTGCTCTCTCCTCAGATGGAATGTGAAAAAATCTGCAATAATTGTGATGGGGTAATAGGGCAACTAAAAAAAATAGAAAAGAACTGTACTAACTACACAGGTAAAGCGTCTTTGCTACCTTCTGAGGGTAGTTCCCGTGAGGTGGAGGTGGTTAAGGGCGAATGGTGTCCTGTTGGTTTGTGGTTTCTCAGCCCTGACTGGCTAAAATTTATAAGATATATTTAAAGTCGAACTGGCAGTAATTAAGGTCAGCAATCTCGCTATATTTGGAGCAGCACTGGTCAGTGCTGAATTCCTGACTAAAAAATAGTAGTACCAAGTAAAGGACATAGCACAACGCTCTAAAATCAATGGAAGGTTTATAAAATGAGCTCTTTGACTGTTGGCTTCTGCCTTGTTGCATTGGTCGCCAGTCCTTGGGTAGACTTTTCAGAGCTTCAACTACTAAAATTATTTTTTTGCAATCACTTCGCTAATGGTTCAGCAGCCGATGTCGCCAAAATCATCTCTCAGTCAATCAGAACAACCTGAAAAAATTTATTTACCCCGTACCAGCGAATCAGAGAAATTAAAGAAGATTCGCCACACAGCTTCCCATGTAATGGCAATGGCGGTACAAAAGCTGTTTCCTAAAGCGCAAGTTACCATCGGTCCATGGATTGAGAACGGTTTTTACTACGACTTCGACAGTCCAGAACCATTTAGCGAAAATGATTTGAAAGCCATCAAAAAAGAAATGGTCAAAATTATTAGTCGCAAATTGCCTGTAATTCGCGAAGAAGTCAGTCGGGAAGAAGCCCAAAAAAGAATTTCAGAAGTTCAGGAACCCTATAAACTAGAAATCCTAGCAGATATCAAAGAAGAACCCATCACAATTTACCATCTGGGAGATGAATGGTGGGATTTGTGCGCTGGGCCTCACGTGGAAAACACTAGTGAATTAAACGCCAAAGCTATTGAATTAGAAAGTGTCGCCGGTGCTTATTGGCGTGGAGATGAAACCAAGGCGCAATTACAACGCATCTATGCTACTGCGTGGGAAAGCTCAGAACAACTGGCTGAGTATAAGCGCCGCAAAGAAGAAGCCCTACGAAGAGACCACCGTAAACTGGGTAAGGAACTGGGATTATTTATATTTTCTGAGCAAGTGGGGCCGGGTTTACCTCTGTGGACTCCCAAAGGTACTTTGTTGCGGAATGTGTTAGAAGATTTCCTTAAGAAGGAACAGCTAAAACGCAGTTATTTGCCTGTGGTTACACCACATATTGCCAGAGTCGATTTATTTAAGACCTCTGGACACTGGCAAAAATATAAGGAAGATATGTTTCCTCTGATGTCCGATGACGACAAAGCCGCAGCATTAGAGCAAGGTTTTGTCCTTAAACCTATGAACTGTCCTTTTCACATCCAAATATACAAGAGTGAATTACGTTCTTACCGGGAACTACCTATTAGATTGGCAGAATTTGGCACTGTTTACCGCTATGAACAATCAGGAGAATTAGGCGGTTTAACGCGGGTGCGGGGTTTTACAGTGGATGATTCCCACCTGTTTGTTACTCCAGAACAGCTAGACAGTGAATTCCTGAATGTGGTGGACTTGATTTTGTCGGTGTTTAAGAGTCTACAGTTAAAGAATTTTAAAGCTAGACTGAGCTTCCGTGACCCAGCCAGTGATAAGTATATCGGTTCTAATGAAGTTTGGGATCAAGCCGAAGGGGCAATTCGCCGCGCAGTGGAAAAGTTGGGAATGGAATACTTTGAGGGGATTGGGGAAGCTGCGTTTTATGGACCTAAACTAGATTTTATCTTTAGTGATGCTTTGGAACGTGAATGGCAGTTAGGAACTGTTCAGGTAGATTACAACTTACCGGAACGTTTTGATTTGCAGTATGTGGCTGAAGATGGTTCCCGCAAACGCCCGGTGATGATTCACCGCGCGCCTTTTGGTTCTCTAGAACGGCTGATTGGGATTTTGATTGAACAGTATGCTGGGGATTTTCCTCTATGGTTAGCACCTGTACAAGCCAAATTGTTACCTGTAGGCGAAGCACAGCTAGATTTTGCTAAACAGGTAGCAGCCAAAATGGTTGCTGCGGGTATTCGTGCAGAAGTCGATAGCAGTGGCGAGCGCTTGGGTAAACTTATCCGCAATGCGGAAAAAGAAAAAATACCAGTAATGGCCGTGGTGGGAGCCCAAGAATTTGAATCCAACAGCTTAAGTATCCGGACTCGTGCGGCTGGAGAGTTGGGGGCGATACCTGTGGATGAAGTGGTGGATAAAATGAAGAATGCGATCGCTAACTTTGAGAACTTCTAACAATTAGAAGATCATTGCTACTAACTACAGAAGAAAATTTTTTACTAATGAAAGTCTTGAAATAATCCACAAATCATTTCTACAAGTGGCTAAAAGACGGATTTTCAAGTCCTTGATATCAACCCAGCACCAGACCACATCCACCCATTAATTGACTTTCCACCCAAACTTTCAATATCTCAAATTGTTAATGTATTAAAGGGTGCATTCAGTCGTAGATATGGTCAAGCTGGATATCCAAAACCCTATGGAAAACAAGCCCTATGGATTCCTAGTTACTTTGTAATTTCCGTTGAAACTGCGCCACTTAAATTCCTCTGGCTCAAATTTCCCCATTCACCTGCATTTGATGAACTTGATCGGCTAACTCTTGACGACTTTGATCATCTAACTTGTCAATAGCTAACATCCCCATAAGAATAACCTCTTTTAGAGTTAAACGTGTCGAATGTGCCTGTTTTTGCACAATCTCCTTAATTATTGGACTGACACCAATTGCTGTACTAGCTCTAGCCACAGAATAAGAAAGAAACATTAATTACTTGGCCTAAATCTTAGCACTTCCCATCAGGTTATTCTATAAATTCAACAAAAAACTCTTGTCAAGAGTTTTTTATATTGGGTAAGCATTGTCGAGAGTTTGCATCATCACCTGGGGATTATCCGCAGCTTGCAGCAAGGCTGCGTTTTCATTTCTATCATGGCGAGTTTGGCAATTTGCACAAACCCAATTACCAACACAGACATTTAGTGAACCATTGGTGAGTGCTGAAGAACTTGATTTAACTTGCCACTACGATAACCTTCTAAATCCAGGGTAACGTAGATAAATCCCAAACCCTGAAATGCAGAGACTACTGACTGTAAATCGGTGTTTAAGACAAAATCTCTGATATCTGCTGGTAACAATTCAATCCGGGCTGTATCGCCTTCAGAACGCACGCGCAAATTCTGCCAACCCAGCTTTCGTAAATAAATTTCTGCTCTACCCACCCTTTGCAACTTAGCTATGGTAATCTCTTCACCATAAGGAAAACGAGAACTCAGACAAGGTTGAGCGGGTTTATCCCACCAAGGTAAACCGAGTTGTTTTGAAAGTTGACGGACTTCAGCTTTAGTCACACCCACTTCTGCTAATGGCGATCGCGCCCCTCTTTCCTGAGCCGCTTGAATTCCTGGGCGGTAATCGTGTAAATCATCAGCATTCACCCCATCCACCACGTAAGGATAACCTAGCTGCAAAGCTAAGGGTTTGAGAGTGTCATGCAACTCACTTTTGCAAAAATAACAACGGTTGACAGGATTAGAACTGTAATTGGGATTGTCCATTTCGTGAGTTTGGACAATTTTATGGGCAATTCCCATGGTTGCTGCTTGGATTTTCGCATCTTCTAATTCTTCAGGCAACAGCGAAGGTGAAACGGCTGTTACCGCCAAAGCGCTATCCCCCAACACATCATAAGCAATCTTGGCAACCAAAGTGCTATCAATACCTCCAGAGTAAGCAATTAAAGCCTGCTCCATTTCGCGAAATAAAACTTTTAATTGTTCAAGTTTTTCTGTCAACATGATTCCCCAATCCGGGTATACCTCATAGCACCTAGCCAATTCTATCTTAGATAAAAAATGAATGTTCTTGACTAATGCCCCGTTTTGGTAACCCTACTCGACACTTTACAATACTTAGCTACCAGATTACCTAAAACAGGCAAATCAATAGGTTTAGAGATATATTCATCGACTCCAGCAGCTAAACAAGTTTCGCGATCGCCTTTCATTGCCATTGCTGTTTGCACAATTACTGGAATCATTTGATAATTGGGTCTTTCCCGTAGCTGCTGTACCAGTTTTAAACCATTTCCATCTGGCAGGAGAATATCCATTAAAATCACTATTGGATTTAACTGTGTAAGTGCTGACCACATTTCCCCAGCACTTTTGACCCAAGTTACCTGATATCCCAATGTACCTAGATAAATTCTGATCAGCTCGCCATTGGGTAAATCATTTTCCACCAACAAAATATTCAGAGAAGAACTAGGGACAATTAGTGTAGATTCTCCTTCCTCCTGTTGATGTTTGTCTTGGTCAGAAGCCACTATCTTCTCCAAATCTAATTCATATTTCTCTAGTTCTCCCACAGGTTTCACAGGAAGGATGATGGTAAAACGCGAACCATGATCAACTTCCGATTCCACTTCCAGCCAACCACCATGAATTTCCACCAATTTCCGAGTTACGGTTAACCCCAAACCACTACCTTCACTGCGATGAACTACAGAATTAGCAACTTGAAAATAAGGTTGAAATAGTTGCTCTTGGTTTTCTGGGGAAATGCCAACACCAGTATCCCAAACAATAAAATGTACAAATCCATCTTTGGGCAAAACTTCTAAACCAACAGTACCTGTTTTGGTAAACTTGAGGGCATTGAACAGCAAATTCAACAGCATTTGCTTCAGTCGCAAAGGGTCAGCAACCATAGTTGTGACATCAGGGTGTAATTTCAGATCTAGTTTCAAACCCTTATTCGCTGCTTTCTCTTTGACTAGTGCCAAAACATTACGACACATTTCTCGGACATTAATATTTTCCCATTCCACCTCTAGCTGATTAGCTTCAATTTTGGAGAGGTCTAAAATATCATTAATCAGCGTTAGTAAGTGCTTACCACTGGATTGAATGATTCTTAAATACTCTTGGTGATTTTCTTTGGTGGGTTTGTAGCCTTGGGCTAAGAGTAGTTGACTAAAACCGATGATAGAACTTAACGGTGTACGAATTTCGTGACTGGTATTAGCCAAAAACTGGTTTTTAAGTTGATTGGTGCGCTCCAGTTTTTCATTACAACTACCTAACTGTTGCGACTGTTGCTGCAAAGATTGTATTTTTTGCATTTGTGCCAGTGCAGTCACACACTGCTTAATGGCTCGTTCCAGCAATTGCGATCTCAGTTGAGATTGGTATGGTGTGAGTGATTTTTGATCATACTTTGGCAGCGTTTTAGAAATGATTAGCCAACCAATCACAGCCCCAGCATCGTCAGTTAAGCACCGCACATGATTTGGTTCTTCGCTCTCCAGCCGCTCTAAATCTTCCACTGCTATGATTGCTTGGAGTTGCCATTGCAATTTTTTGTCTTCCTGCTTTAGAAATATAAACTGTGGAGATGGCGAGGAAGAGTAAGAAATATAACAAATTTGAGCAATTTCTGCCTTGGGTTGAAACAGGGCGATGGCCACTGTCATACCATTAAAGGCTATGCTCAGCTCGTTCACCGCAGTTTGGAAGATTTCTGCTGCTGTGGTTCTGCACTGTAATACACTACCATAACCCACAAGTAGGCAATCATTAAGGCGACTTTGCAACTGGTTCAAGCTGCGCTCCAGCCACAACTCGGCACTAAGTTGCTGTATTGTTGTCAAAAGTGTTGACGTTTCATCTACAGATGAGTTTTGTTCTGGTAAGCTTGAATATTGCTGCATGGTCGGCTAGACCGCTGAACAACTTTGGCGAGGCACAAAAAAGAGAACAAGATTTTATGTATATTAACTTACTATTGCCTTTTGTTTACAATTGATAACTTATAGTTTTGATAACTAGTAAAAAGCATGATTATCTGAAATCAACCTCCAGGTATTTTCAGGAGTAACTATTGAGATCAAACTAATGGATACACAAATTGCCCAACTCATTATCAATGGCATTGCTGTAGGAAGCATTATTGCTTTAGCAGCGGTGGGACTTACACTTACCTACGGTATTTTACGCTTATCTAATTTTGCTCACGGGGACTTTCTCACTTTAGGAGCGTACTTGACTTTGTTAGTAAATGCCGCTGGCATCAATATTTGGCTATCCATGATTTTGGCAGCAACGGGAACAGTAGCAGCAATGCTGCTTTCAGAACAACTATTGTGGTCAAGAATGCGTTCTATTCGTGCCACTTCCACCACGCTGATTATTATCTCTATTGGACTGGCTTTATTCTTACGCAATGGCATTATTTTTCTCTGGGGAGGCCAGAACAAAAATTATCAATTACCCGTGACCACTGCTTTGAATATTTTTGGTCTTAGGATACCGCAAAATCAATTGTTGGTATTGGGGTTAGCCGTGCTAGCAATTTTGGGGCTGCACTATCTCCTGCAAAATACCAAAATTGGTAAAGCAATGCGAGCCGTTGCAGATGATTTAGATTTAGCTAGAGTTTCTGGTATTAATGTAGAACAAGTCATCCTTTGGACTTGGATCATTGCTGGTACATTCACCTCCTTAGGTGGGAGTATGTATGGATTGATTACAGCTGTCCGCCCGAATATGGGTTGGTTTTTGATTTTACCCTTATTCGCTTCAGTCATTTTAGGAGGTATTGGTAATCCCTACGGAGCCATCGCTGGGGCTTTAATTATTGGTGTAGCCCAAGAACTCAGCACCCTCTGGATAGGTTCACAGTACAAACAAGGTATAGCGTTGTTGATGATGATTTTGGTGCTGCTCATTCGCCCCAAAGGTTTATTTAAAGGTACGATTTGAACAGCACCACTCCACTTCTAATTATTCAATAATGTGGAAATAATAAGCTGCAACCAAAAAGTTAACAGCTAATAACAGCAATGCCCAACCAGCACGAAAAGTGTATGGGGGTTTAGCTCCTGTTGCTGGAACCGGTGAATTTTGAACTTTAGCCATTACTTGTTCTCCTTCTTGCTTGACTTTCTCAGAAATACCAAACAGCTGTACCAAAAACCCAAATTCTTTAGAAATATTTGTGTCTTTGGGACTTTTAACTGGGGATTGAGGACTAGACTTGTCCCCACCCCTCATCCCCCCTCACCCGCATGGTAAGAACTACGCACTAAAGGTCCGGAGCGGACGTGGTTGAATCCCATTTCCCATGCTACGCCCGCCAAGGCATCAAATTCTTCTGGTGTCCAGTATTTTTGCACAGGTAAATGTTCTAAAGAAGGACGCATATACTGGCCAATGGTCAGGCGATCGCATCCCACAGCCCTTAAATCCGCCATCGTTTCGATGACTTCCTCCTTGGTTTCACCGTGTCCCAGCATTACACCTGATTTAGTAGGAATACTCGAATCAATTTCTTTAACTGTGGCCAGCACTCCCAAAGAGCGCTCATACTTTGCCCCTCGACGTACAGGGCCTGTTAACCGCCGCACTGTCTCCACATTGTGATTAAAACAAGCTGGCTTGGCTTTCACAATTGTGGCTATCCTTTGCCGTTGACCTGATTCCCCAACACCGATACCACCCCAAAAATCTGGGGTCAGCACTTCAATTTGCGTATCTGGATTTAATCGGCGAATAGTATCCATAGTCTCAACAAAATGCCCCGCTCCCTGATCTGGTAAATCATCACGAGCCACCGAAGTCAGCACCACATACCTCAATTCCAAAAGCTGCACTGCTTCTGCTACTTTTCTTGGTTCCTCTGAGTCAACAGGCATTGGTGCATGACCTTTATCTACTTGACAAAAAGCACAAGAACGTGTACAGACTGGACCTAATAGTAAGAAAGTTGCGGTTTTTTGTGCATAGCACTCGCCTCGGTTGGGGCATCGTCCTTCTTCACAAATTGTATGAATTTGGCGTTGCTTAATAATACGTTGTACAGTGGAAAGCTCACTAGCTTTGCCAATGGAACGACGTAACCAGCTAGGCATTGCCGTAATTTCTGACTTGATTTGGGCTGGTTGTAGCGAAGTCATAGACATCCAAGCAATATCTAAAAGTAGTTTGGGGCGAATTTCCTATGCACTAAAGCAAGGTTCCATCCCTAGGTATCACCATGACACAAATTTGCGAAAATATAAGCAATAGTTTTTTATTGAATACCACTATTATTTGATTTTTGGCAAAACTTATTGGTATCTAAAGAACCAAGCCCATGGCGAATTTTTTGGATGTCTGTTGTTGCTAAACTTAAATACATTTGTTGCAATTCTGGGGACAAATCAGGGTTTTTCATCAAATGTTCTATCCTGCTTTCAACACTGGAAAGCAACTTATCTAAATTTTCGTCAGGAATTATGTATTGTTTCTCTACTTGTTTTGAATATGGCTGTACAAATAATTCTGTAGAGTTAGTTTCCTCCCTGGGATGTTGCTCTTTCTTAGCTTCTAATTCAGCTACAGTTCGTTGCAAAGTTTCTATAACTCCATACATTTCTAGCGGGTCAAATATCCGTAACAAGCTGGTTTGAGTGACGATACCTAACTTTGCTCCCCAATCCCAGGATACAACTAATCGCTGTACTCGCCGCCGTTGCATTTCTTGATGGGCAGACCATAGAGAATCTTCCGGACTAAGCAAAAATAAAGGTGTACTCATCACTGTTTTTGCATCAATTTGAGCCAAATTAAGTCCTAATGACTGAAATTGTACTATATCTCGTTCTGTAACAATCCCCACAGGCTTAATAGCATGCAGAACATCATTCCAGGAATCAATTTTGGTTATCACTATGCAACTAACTTGATGAGTTGCCATCATCTGCGCCAAGCTGAGAACAGAAGTTGTTGGTGATGCATGAATCACCTGAGTAGTCATGACCTCTGATACCCGTCGCATTTTTAGCAAATTTGTGGGGCGTAAAACTTGCCTAATACTTTCTGGAGAGACAATTCCCACCACTTGCTTGTCTTGATTGACTATCACCAAATGGCGAATTCGATACCGCCTAAACAAAAACAGTGCCGCAAAGATATCCCGAAATGCACTTTCTGATAGCGTAATCACTGGATGCGCCATCACATCAGTTATTTTCACACTGGCAAAATCTTTAGCCACCGCCGTCAATCTGACAATATCTCGCTCTGTGAAAATGCCCAGTAATTCTGTTCCCTCCATGACTAAAACACAACTGGAGCGTGTCCCTTGCATCGAATCAGACGTAATTGTTGAATCGAAATTAGGTAATAAACAACAATTACCTCGCGTTTGACTCATTAAATTCACAACATCAATTAGGGCGGTATCAGGGGAAACAACCAATGGCTGCCTATCTATAGCATCTTCTAAACAGGGAACGCCAATCTGTGGGTCATCAATTTGCATATTTCACAATACTTTAGGGCTTTTGAACTGAGTATTTATGGATAGATAATGAAATTAATATGAAGTTTTGTAAATTTCTTCGCAAAATATACATTTATGTTTGCAAAACTTAGCTATAATACGAGGGATGTAAAAGATAAATAGGCTGAAAAGCTTATTCATCAATAGAATAAACCTTGAAGAGGTAAATATGGGTTACAATTTAAACTGATCCAATAGGAAGTTCTGAAGTCCCTTGAAACAGAAGAGAAGATATTTTTGGTGTTTGGATCTAAATGGAACCAATTCAATCTTCATCCATACCGGAAATTCTTTGCATTTTGCCATAAAGCCTGTCTAGAACTCTTTTAACCGATACAGGTTGCCATTGGCGTCCTCGCTTGGTTGTATATCCTTGTTGATTTAGCCAGGTAGCAATTTGTGGCAGTGATTTTCCTGACTTGTGATGGCGGCGAATTAATTCGATAATCTCTTGTTCCGCAGGATTATCTACTAATTCACCAGCAACCGATTGTTGACCAAAAGCAGGTGAACCATAGCCTGCATATCCACCACCGGCTGCTTTAGCTCTCCGGGCTTGGTCTAGCTTTTTCCACAGGTAATGGTCTTTTGATTTTTCAGATGTCATTGTTTCCACAATTCAATTACCTCTGTCAACATCATATCTCAACTAACGGTCACTGCCAGTTAATGAGTGAGATGGTTGAAGCCTTTAAAAGCGTCTTTTTATCTCTGCATTTAGCTGGTAAGTTTTCAGCTATTGGTTTCAACAACAAGGAAACTACACATCTATTGCACAGAGCTATGTTCTTAGTTGTTTATTTCATCTCATTTTCAGTTCGTGATAGGGGGTGTTGGAATGCGATTGATTTTGCTGGGAGTACCAGGTACTGGTAAGGGTACCCAAGCAGCTATACTGTCGAAACAATGGCAAATCCCGCATATTTCCACTGGTGAAATATTACGTCAGGCCATCGCTGACAAAACTTCTTTAGGCTTGAAGGCAAAGGCGTATGTAGAGAAAGGTGATTTGGTTCCAGACCATTTAATCTTTCATATCATCCGCCACCGCTTGAGTCATTCATCTGCCCAACGAGGTTGGATATTAGATGGATTTCCTAGTAATTTATCCCAAGCAAGGTTTCTGGATGAATTATTAGAAACTTTACGGCATTCTTACAACCGAGTTTTCAGTTTTTATGTCCCAATTGATGTTTTGGTACAGAGGTTGCAACAACGGGGTCGTTCAGATGATAATCCTGAATTCATTTGTAGGCGACTAGAAGTTTATCAAGAACAAACCGCTCCCTTAATTCAGCATTATCGTCGCCAAGGTTGTCTAACTGTGATTAATGGCGATCGCTCAGTTGAAATAGTGAGTCAATTTTTACAAGCTTCTTTTTCTGAGTCTAGTTTGCTGCCTAACCAAACAACCTTAAGTGTTGGGAAAAAACTCATCACCCCCAGGAAAACAAATTCTATCTGCATGACGCAAAAATAAAGGAAAAAGCAGGACTATTTTATGCGTAAGAGGAAAACAATAAGAAGACTGAAAGTTTTATTTCATCATGGTTACAACTCTTTGTCAACAGATAACTTCACTCATTGCCATTGCACCTTATCTTTTACTATTTCGGCTTTCATAATTAGCAATCAATCATTTTAATTTCCCAGAGCAACCTATTGCTACTTATAAAGTTAGATAACAAATAATGGTATCAAAATTCAAAAAGGAGTTCTTATGACCACTGTTGAATATATCCAAGAACACGAATTTAAGTCGTTTTTAAGTCAGAATAACCTGGTTGTAGTAGATTTCACCGCCACTTGGTGTGGACCTTGTAAGATGGTTAGTCCTTTAATGGATAAACTAGCTGAAGAATTCAAAGATCGCGCCAAAGTAGTCAAATTAGACTTAGATCAGAACCAAAGTGTTGCTAAAAGTTTAGGCATCCGCAGTATCCCTACAGTTATTTTTTTTAAAAATGGTGAACCATTAGAAAAAATTGTTGGGGTAGTTGCTTATGAAAAATTCAGCACAGCTCTAACCAACATACTTTAACCATTCTTGAGGAAATTGCTCTATGCAGAGAGCGCAGATAATACGATGTCCTAATTGCGGTGGTCAAGCACAACGTCAGTTTTTAACTGATAGACAACTAGCTGACAGACATTGTTTAGTTAATCAAATTATCCGTACAGAGTGTCGATTTTGTGACTATCTCATGGTGATGCGCTGTCTGGATGGAAGTGTAATTGAAGCCTATGCACCTGGTATAAAAAGCAGTTTTAGACCATCAACTACATCTGATACTAATCACGAGCAAATGTTGGTGATTAGTAAATCGACTTCCTTAAGATCTAATTCGAGACATTTACCTAATCCAAGCAAAATCTGACAAATTCACACTCATTTCTCTAGGAGTTTAACTATGATGAAAGCAGAAGAAATTATGACCACAAAAGTGGTAACAATTCGTGGTTCAGCAACAGTGACGGAAGCGTTAACACTGATGAAAGAAAATAAACTTCACTCTCTAGTTGTGGAACCACGCACAGAAAATGACCCCTATGGCATCATAAGTGAAACTGATATTGTTTACAACATTGCCGCCTATGGCAAAGACCCTAAACAAGTGCGAGTTTACGAAATTATGACTAAGCCTTGTATTGTGGTTAATCCTGAGTTAGGTGTCGAGTATGTAGCTCGCTTGTTTGCTAGTACAGGTATTCGTCGCGCTCCCGTAATTAAAGGTAAATTGTTAGGAATTATATCAATTACCGATATTCTCAGAAAAAGTGACTTTGTTGAAAATCCAAAAAGCAATTTTGCCATGTATTGTGAAGAATTCCCTGACGCTCCAGAAGCAAGAATCTACGAGGATTAAATCTCAGAATTCATTGTTTTTTTCCATAGTCCACTAATTACCCAACAACATTGTTCAATTCAACTATTCAAAGGAATTTCTAACCATATGATGAAAGCTGAAGACATAATGACCACGGAAGTGATTAAAATTTCTGGTTCAGCAACAGTGGCAGAAGCAGTGGATTTGATGAAATATAAAGGATTACGTTCTCTAGTTGTGGAACCTCGTACAGAAAACGATCCCTATGGCATAATCAGCGAAACTGATATTGTGTATAAAGTTGCTGCTTACGGTAAAGACCCTAAACAAGTGCGAGTTTACGAAATTATGACTAAGCCTTGTATTGTGGTCAATCCTGAGTTAGGTGTCGAGTATGTAGCTCGGTTATTTGCTAATACGCGTATTCGTCGCGCTCCCGTAATTAAAGGTAAATTGTTAGGAATCATATCAATTACCGATATCCTCAGAAAAAGTGATTTGTTTGAAAAGCCAAAACGCATCTTTATTGAGGATGAAATAGAAGTGGCAAGGGAAGAAGCTCGAAGAATTTGTGCACTTAAAGGTGATTCCTCTCCTGAATGTGCAACGGCTTGGGATATTGTAGAAGAACTGCTGGCAGTAGCATCTGACCAACGATTGGTGAAGGAATCACTCTAAATCCCAGGCATCAATGCAAGTGTGAAAGTATGTCACACAAATTCTCACGAAATCAAAATTTTTTACCTGTTCCTTGTTACCTGATATACATACCTGAGACGGTAGGGGTGCAATCAGTTGCACCCCTACAACTTCAGCGATGAATTAACAAAAGTATAATCTACAAATCTTCTGGTTGCTGTGTGGAAATTGCACTTATTTGAGTTGTCTCAACAGTTATTGCTTGTAGCATTGGGGTATGAGAGACAGAATTGTTAGCCAGTGTAAATAGGGGATTGGACAAAATCCCTGCAATAGAAGTGGCAATTAACGTTACTATCAATCCCACTTGTAAAGGTCTAAATCCAGGCAAATTCCACCGGACTTCTGGATAATTCCGCACCACCTCAGACATTTCTTGGGGTTCTTTGACTACCATCATTTTGACTACGCGAATGTAGTAGTAGATGGAGACTACACTGGTAACTAAGCCCAGCAAAACTAACCAATAAAGTCCAGCTTGCCAACCAGCCCAGAACAAGTAAATTTTCCCAAAAAAACCAGCTAATGGCGGAATTCCACCCAAGGAAAGTAGGGAGATACTCAAGCCTAAGGTTAAGAGTGGGTCTTTTTGATACAAGCCAGAGTATTCGGCAATTTGGTCGGTTCCTGTGCGTATGGAGAACAAAATGATACAAGTAAAGCCGCACAGGTTCATGAATAGGTAGACCAATAGGTAAAATACCATACTGGCATATCCTGCTTCAGTACCCGCAATCATGCCAATCATCACAAACCCAGCTTGAGCAATGGATGAATAAGCCAGCATCCGTTTCATACTGGTTTGTGCTAGGGCGACTACGTTACCCAACACCATACTGAGAACTGCAAGGGCAGTAAAAACAAATTTCCATTCGTTAGCAACAAGAGGGAAAACTGTTGTCAGTAAGCGAATGGCTAAAGCAAACCCAGCCGCTTTGGAACCGACGGATAGAAAGGCGATTACTGGGGTGGGAGCGCCTTCGTAAACATCTGGAGTCCACTGGTGAAACGGAGCAGCAGAAATTTTGAAGCCGATACCTGCAATCACGAAAATGAGCGCAATTACCAAACCTAAGGATTGACCAACATTAGCTGTGGCAATACCATCAGCGATCGCGCCTAACTCGGTTTGTCCACCCGATAAACCATACAGCAGCGAAACACCGTATAAAAATATTGCCGTACTGGAAGCTCCAATCAACAGGTATTTGAGTGCAGCTTCATTAGAGCGGGGGTCACGCTTGGTATAACCTGTGAGTAAGTAAGAGGAGATACTAAGAGTTTCTAGTGAGATAAAAATCATCACCAACTCACTAGCACCTGACAGAAACATCCCTCCTACAGTTGCAGTTAGCAAAATAGCGATGAATTCTGCTAAAGGAGTACCACTCTGCTCAATGTAGCGAATTGACATCAAGATAGTTACAGCAGCAGACAAGGCCACAATGCCGCGAAAGACAATACTGAGGTCATCACCAACAAAGCTACCAGTAAAGGAGATGGGATTAGTCGCGTCCCATTGAAGATAGAGGGCGACAACCGCAGCCATTAAACCTGCGATGGCCAGATATCCAATCCACCGTGAAGATGTACGTCCCAAAATCAAATCAACAATCAAAACCCCCAAGAGGGTGACAATTACAATACCCTCTGGCAAAATCGTTCCAGCATTCAACTGGGATGTAAGATTAGCAAAATCCATGAGATATATAGGTTTTGACCATTAGACATTAAGGCTAGCTGAGTTTATTCTATCTATTCCCAGAGCCTCTCGTAACCTAACCAATTCACATTTTCACTCCCCAAAGCCCCAATCTCAAGATTTTAAAAACCCAATGTCAGTAGCTTTGCCCATGAATACCG
Organism: Umezakia ovalisporum Ak1311; assembly: GCF_029891685.1. NCBI lineage: Bacteria > Bacillati > Cyanobacteriota > Cyanophyceae > Nostocales > Nodulariaceae > Umezakia > Umezakia ovalisporum. Next base: position 177,039 of record NZ_JANQDJ010000041.1, read on the forward strand.
CCTTGTCAAGATTATGGGTATTGTGGAAACTGTATTCGCCAATTGTGCCTCAGATAAGTTAAAGATGGAAATAACTGTCTATTGACTCTCAAAGGTTACTTCTGCCATTCTCAACAGCAGCACAGTATATGAAGTTAAGAGAATTTTACCCCTTTTGGGCAGTTTGTGTAAGGATAAAGTCACAGCCCTAAGCGTGACGTTTTATTTTGACATTTCACCGAAATTAACTCAACTCCATTTTTTAGCTTCAAAGCTACTCTTCTTCTTGAAATTTCCATGTCAACTCTCGTCATCGTCGAATCTCCGACCAAAGCTCGTACCATTCGCAACTACCTGCCAAAAGACTATCGGGTAGAAGCGTCCATGGGTCATGTACGTGACCTACCTCAATCGGCTAGTGAAATTCCCGTCTCCGTAAAAGCGGAACCCTGGGCCCAGCTGGGGGTAAATGTAGACGCAGACTTTGAACCGGTGTATGTTGTCCCCAAAGACAAAAAGAAAGTTGTTACCCAGCTTAAAGATGCCCTCAAAGAAGCAGATGAATTGATTCTGGCAACTGACGAAGACCGGGAAGGTGAAAGCATTAGTTGGCATTTGTACCAGTTGCTGAAGCCAAAAGTTCCCACCAAGCGGATGGTATTTCACGAAATCACCCAAGAGGCTATTAAAAAAGCTTTGACAAACTGCCGCAACATTGATGAGCAGTTAGTTCGCGCCCAAGAAACAAGGCGAATTTTGGATCGCTTAGTTGGCTATACCCTCTCTCCCCTGCTGTGGAGAAAAATCGCCTGGGGATTATCTGCTGGACGAGTGCAATCTGTAGCTGTGCGACTTTTAGTCAAAAAGGAACGCCAACGTCGCGCTTTCCATCAAGGTAGGTACTGGGATTTAAAAGCTAGCTTGATGCAAGAAAAAACTTTCTTTACAGCCCAATTAACCACACTCGCAGGAACAAAAATAGCCACTGGTAGCGACTTCGATGCAGCCACCGGACAAATAGCCCCAGGTCGCAATGTCTTGTTGCTCAACGAAGACCAAGCTCTAGCTCTCCAGGAACGCCTGACCGGAAAAACCTGGAGCGTCAACAGCATTGATGAACGCCCCGTAACCCGTAAACCCGCGCCACCGTTTACTACTTCGACACTGCAACAAGAATCCAACCGCAAACTGCGTCTCTCAGCCAGAGACACCATGCGAATTGCCCAGAATTTGTATGAGCAAGGGTATATTACCTATATGCGGACAGATTCAGTGCATTTATCTGATCAGGCAATCACCGCTGCTCGTAGCTGTGTAGAAAAACTTTACGGTAAAAACTACCTCAGTCCCCAACCGCGCCAATACACCACCAAATCCAAAGGCGCACAAGAAGCCCACGAAGCTATTCGTCCCGCTGGTAGCACTTTCCGTACCCCCCAAGAAACTGGTTTAAGCGGTCGGGAGCTTGCTGTTTATGAATTGATTTGGAAACGTACCGTCGCCAGTCAAATGGCTGACTCTCGTCAAACCCAAATCACCGTTCAATTGCAAGTTGAAGACGCTGGGTTTCGTTCTTCTGGTAAACGCATTGATTTTCCCGGATTCTTGCGGGCTTACGTGGAAGGTTCCGATGATCCAGATGCGGCTTTAGAAGATCAGGAAGTAATTTTGCCCTCTCTAAAAGTTGGGGATCATCCAGATTGTACCGACCTAGAAGCCATTGGTCACGAAACCCAACCACCAGCTAGATATACTGAAGCTACCCTGGTGAAAACCTTAGAAAGTGAAGGTATTGGTCGCCCTAGTACTTATGCCAGTATTATCGGCACGATCATCGACAAGGATTACGCTCAATTGGTTAGCAACGCCTTGATTCCTACCTTCACCGCCTTCGCCGTCACCAATCTCCTAGAAAACCATTTCCCGGATGTTGTAGACCCCAGTTTCACCTCCAAGATGGAACAAACCCTAGATGACATCGCCACAGGCGAAGCTAATTGGTTGCCCTACTTACGGGAGTTTTATCTCGGAGACAAAGGTTTAGAAACTTTAGTTAAAGAACAAGAAGGTAAAATCGATACCACTCAAGCCAGAACCGTATTAACCGTATTACTGAAAAATTTAGAGGCCAAAGTCCGAATTGGCAAATATGGCCCCTACATCGAAGTTGATAATCATGGCACTGTGGTTACTGCTTCAATTCCCAAAGACCTCACACCATCTGACCTTGACCCTAAACAGGTAGAATTACTGCTGCGGCAAAAAACAGTGGGACCTGACCAATTAGGTCGGCATCCAGAAACTGGCGAACCCATTTATGTCAAAATTGGCGCTTATGGCCCATACGTACAGTTAGGTGATAAAACCGAAGAAAATCCCAAACCAAAACAAACTTCTCTACCCAGAGGTGTCACTCCAGAAAATGTCACCTTGGAGATGGCTGTGGGTCTTTTGACGTTACCCCGGGTTCTGGGACTCCATCCGGTTACAAGTAAAAAAATTCAAGCCGGTTTAGGGCGTTTTGGTCCTTACATCGTTCACGACCAGGGGAAGGAAGGAAAAGATTATCGCTCCCTCAAAGCTGGTGATGATGTGTTGACAGTTTCCCTGGAACGAGCATTGGAGTTATTATCCGAACCAAAAAAGGGACGCGGAACCAGCCGCAGCAATTCCAAGACCGCTTTGCGCGAATTGGGTATGCACCCCCAAGAAGGTACGCCGGTAAATATTTATGATGGCCCCTATGGACCCTATATTAAGCACGGCAAAATTAACGTCGGTATCCCAGAAGGTCAATCCCCAGAAGATGTAACGCTATCTACAGCCCTAGAATTGTTAGCAACTAAAGCATCCACCAAAAAATCTCCTCGCCAGACCAGTAAATCCACAACTTCTCGTGAGCGAGCTTCGACCCAGGGATCCAAGTCAACTGCTAAATCTTCTCGCGCCAGCGCTAAAAAAAATCATGCAGAAGGTTAGCTAAGTCAAGAATCAAAAGTCCATAGTTGTTGTTAAACTTGCTAACTATGGACTGTTGGCTCTTGAACAACATACGCCATTTTCTATGTTTGTAATGTGATATTCTAAGAGGTAGGGAGAATTACAACAGCAAATTTCACAACTAGCTCACTCCCAAAATGGGTCAGTTTATATCTACCCGTTCTCAAGCCAGAGGTGCAAAACTACGCGGGTTTTGCGTAGCTGTTTGTCAAAATATTGAGGTAGTATCTCAGGAGCAGTCAGTTCAATGGACTATATAGATAAAGTGCTAGAAAAGCTGAAGGCATTGGCACGGAAGCTCATTGAAGGCTTATTAGGGCCAGAATGCGAGCCGGAACCGGAACTAATTCCGATTCCTGTACATGAACGATCACGTCGTCGTTAACCAGTCTAAAGAAATTGAACTCGTCTTCACTAACTATCAGCATTTTAGTCCTGCACGGGCCAAACTTAAACTTACTGGGACAGCGAGAACCAGGAATTTACGGTTCCCTGAGCTTGCCTGAAATTAATCGCTTGTTACAAGAAGAAGCTGTAAAGTTTCAGGCCATGGTTACCCCCGTGCAGTCAAATCATGAAGGGGTTTTAGTAGATACTATTCATGGGGCTTTAGGAAAACATCAGGGAATTTTAATTAATGCCGGGGCCTACACCCATACGAGTGTAGCTTTGCGAGATGCCATCCTCGGTGTTAACCTCCCTACGGTAGAAGTACATCTGAGCAATATTTATCGCCGGGAAGACTTCCGTCACCATTCTTTCATTGCGGCCGTAGCTATCGGGCAAATCAGTGGTTTTGGTGTGCAAAGTTATTTGCTAGGCTTACAGGCTCTAGTACACTATTTAAGAATTGACACTACCCTGCCTAAAGCCTAGGGGATTATACATTCACCGTCAAAACTTACTCAACCAGGCTTGGGCTAGGGAAATTAGAGGCTTCAACTCCTATAAGGTTAATATGCCTGACGGCGGGCTACGGGAAGGGGAATGCCCTCCCTGTTTCTTGCTAGATTGAGAATATTTACTGCTGCATTCACATCTCTTTTTTGATTCTTCACTTTTTCTTTGGTGGAAATTAGACTTTGACAGTGTTTGATGGATTTTTATGCTTTTCTTAGAAATCTGGGATTAAGTTCATGATATCCATTTGAGTAAGAGTAAAAATACTCTAAACCCACATTTGAACCTATTTCACCATCAGCTATCCTGGTTTCTTGTTTAGGTTATGTATCTACACAGAATTGAACATAGAAACCATTAGCACGTTTAACAATCTTGACTCGCTTAATTAACTTGATAGGGTATGTATGAATATCCCACTTACCCAGTCAAATTTAAGTTCACCACTACCTTGGCCTAAAGTACAATAAAGTATCTTCGCCACGCTCCGATACTTTATCTCTGTGGTTTTGGATCCCTGGGTTTTCCTATAGATAAGTTAAGATTTATTTTTTCTGAATATGCGCTATCCACTGATTAATCGGTTTAAAGGTACTTTATCAGGGGCATTCCTAGGTGGAATTTTAGCCAAGGATCCTGAATTCCAGCATCATCTTTGCTCTGATATCAGCAAAATAGCAATTCTGGGTGCTAAAAGCTTAATCGAGCTTGGGAAATTAGATATAAATAATTGGCTAGAGCGTCATCAAAAACAATCTCTTCATTTGGACGTAACTGATGGTGTCTTGCCAAAAGCTATTATTGCCACGTTACCAGTGACACTTTTTTTTCATGAAAACCCAACTAATCTGCGACAAAACTTGCTGCATTTGTCGCAACTATGGGACAATGACCCAGTTATCAGAGATGCCATACTGGCAGTAGGATATGCCATCGCCAAATCTTTTATTGAAAAACTTGATTCCCAAACCCTCATCCCGGAAACCATTGCCTTTATCGGGGAAACAAAGACGCTCACCCCACAACAATTACTAAAGGTTAATGATTTGTTAGATCAAGGATTTGGGTTAGAAAGGGCACAAACAGAATTGAGCAGTCAAGAACAGCCAAGTAATGCTATTGCTATGGCGTTTTACTGCTTTCTCAGTACCTTAGAACAGTTTTCTCTGGCGGTTTTGCGCTCTAATCAGAAGGATAATACCAGCCAAGGAAAAACTGAAAATTTGCACTGGCCAACCATCAGCATCATTACTGGTGCTTTATCAGGAGCTTACAATAGTACTGCGGGTATTCCTGTAAAATGGCAAGTTTTATTATGTCCAAACAATTTAGCCACTTGGAAACTAACAAATTTTTCCCAGGTGCTAGAATTAGCTGATGCACTTGTTGCTGTATGGTCAGGAGTGTATGATCTCGGCCTGCATCTAAAGAAGTACCCAGAGGAGGGATGTGTTAAATATAAAGAACAGCCTCAACTTTGCGTCTTTGCATCTCCTCGCGTTATCCAGTCGCGTTAACGTCATGGTTAACGTCCCACTTATAGGATAAAAATAGTAGTTAATGTAGTTTTATACTCCCCAGGTATAACCTTAGTCTCTAGGTAGCTATTGTGTGCAATCGGCTTAAACCAGATAATATCACCGATGATGTCATCGCCTTCACCGGAGCTTTGGCTTTTTTTAGGATTGTCTTGTTTTGAGTTATCAAAGTAAGCAGCCAGATATCATGAAAAAGCAGCGATTTTTTCAGTGTTTTCACAACCAAGAATACCAAAAACCAGAAATAGCACTCAGAACAATGGCAAAAACGGTCAGAATTCGACGAGGGATTGATGCGATATGTCTGGGCTGGGTGCATGAAAAGCGTTCCTCTGTTGTTTTGGCCATGGCTGTAGTATCCCTTACAGGGGTTATGGGGCATAAATTATATAACCAACCCCAGTTAGCAGTAGGTACTCTTGCACCAGAAACGATGAAAGCACCCTACACTGCTACCATTGAGGATAAAGAAGAAACAGAAGCCCAACGCCAAGCTGCCAGCAGAAGTTCGACACCAGTGTTAATGATCGATGTCCAAAAGACCGAAAGAATCAATAAAAATTTACAGCAACTTTTGGATCAAGGAAATCAAATTCGCACTGTTGCTGGAGTTTTTCCGTTTTTTGATACAACAGTTTTGTCCATTCCTACCCAGCATTATCTTCGCTCTTGTTCTGAGACAGAATGGAAAACACTACTGATAAATTTAGAAGACAATAGCCAACAGAAATCAGGGGTGTTAGTTGGCAAACACAAAAGTAATCTCAAAAATAAACAAGCAAGCACTACATATCTGCCTTTGTTGCTATCATCCACGGTTTCACCGCTTCTAGAACACCGCAGTTTGTTTACCATCCTCAATTCAGGCAATATACCCCTTTTTACGTCTCCTTTAGCTCAAAAACCAGTTAATATTTCCCAAAACACTGAGTTTACTCAAGCAGTGGCGGAACTAAAAGCTTATGGTGCCACAAGTTCAAAACCAAACTTGGATTCACTCATAGTCCAAATTTCCCAGGTACGCCAAGCATACACCCAAGCGGAAATCCAACTTGTACGGCAAGATTTCGCCAATTCCAAGAAAGTTTATACCAACACTGCCCTGCTTCAATTATCAGATAAAGAATGGGGCCAAGCACAAAAGGGAATTCGCCAAAGTGCTGAAAAAATTCTTGCTCAAGGTATTCCCCAAGGATTACCCTCAAGTATTATCGAGAATGCCGTTAAGCTCACTATACAAGAATTAGTCCCAAAAAGTACTGAACCATTGGTAACAAAGTTACTATTGGTGGTGCTAGAACCAAATCTCAAGAATGATGAAGAACAAACTAAACGAAAAATACAGCAAGCATCAGATGGAGTATCACCCGTGATGCGGCAGGTGCAGCAAGGAAAGTTAATTGTCACCAAAGGAAAAGTTATTACTAAATGGCACTTTGATGTACTAGAGCATTATCAATTAATCCGCCGAGAGAATAATTGGCTTGAATTGACAAAATTAGCCAGTGTTGTCACCGTGGCAATTGGTATTTTTGTTTTAGTCGGAAGAAAAATGAAATGCAAATTGCGGCAGCGCGATTACCTGTTAGTTCTGCTGCTTACCCTCAGCACTCCCGGTATGCTAGCTCTTAGGCTACCATACACCACTTGGAGCGCGGTTGGTTTATTATTGGGTAGCTTCTACGCACCTGCTTTAGGCGTGACCGTTGTGGGACTGCTGCTGCTGATTTTACCAATGACATTGGAAATCAGCGTAATTTCCCTTTTGGCTGGTGGAGCGGCGGGAATATTAGGCAGTAGCATGGCGCAAAAATTGCGATCGCGCGAAGAATTGGCATTATTGGGTGTGGCCATCGCCATAACTCAAGGTGGGGTATACTTACTGATTAACCTGTTCATTGGTACAGCATTTGGCGGAGGTTGGTATAGGGTACTTCAAGAAGCGGGATTATTTGCTTTATCTGGTTTAGGCTGGAGTGTTGTGGCCCTTGGCTTAAGTCCTTATCTGGAAAAAGTATTTGATTTAGTTACCCCAATTAGATTAGCGGAACTGGCCAACCCTAATCGTCCCTTATTAAAACGACTGGCTACTGAAACCCCCGGCACCTTTCAGCATACTTTGTTAGTGGCTACTCTGGCTGAAGCTGCTGCGAAAAAGCTGGGATGTAATGTAGAACTTGTCAGGGCTGGAACTCTGTATCACGATATCGGCAAAATGCACGACCCTCTGGGCTTTATTGAAAATCAAATGGGCGGGCCAAATAAACATGAAACAGAGATTAAAGATCCTTGGCAAAGTGCAGCAATTATCAAAAAGCACGTTACTGAGGGGTTGGTAATGGCGCAAAGACACCTTTTACCCACAGCAATTCAAGCTTTTATTCCTGAGCATCAAGGAACAATGTTGATTGCCTATTTTTACCACCAAGCATTGGAAATGTCCCTGGAAGATCCCAACTTAACAGTAGATGAAGGGGATTTTCGGTATGATGGTCCTATTCCCCAATCACGGGAAACCGGAATAGTTATGTTAGCAGACTCCTGTGAAGCGGCTCTGCGATCGCTCAAAGATGCCACTCCAGAACAAGCCTTAACCATGCTCAAGAACATTCTTCGTGCTAAATGGCAAGACAATCAAATGGTAGATTCAGGGCTGACACGGGAAGAAATGTCACAAATCAGCCAAATATTTGTTGAAGTTTGGCAGCAATTTCATCACAAGCGCATTGCTTATCCCAAATTAAAAGCAGGTAGGTAAGACTTTTTAGCGGAAACGAATTGAATATACAGACTTTCATCTCACTAATGCGTTTATAAGAAAATCCAGGGTGCCAAAACCACCTAGATAAAGTATCGGGGCGTGGCGAAGATACCTTATTGTACTTTAGGCAGTGGATATAGGCGAGGGTAAAGCTTCTTTAGGAGCAGTCCATCAGGTGGTGTCGTGATGTCTTTGTTCTTCAATATATTTTTTAACAATCTCACTGCTAACATTGCCAGCAGTAGAGGCAAAATAAAAGCTTGTCCATAGACCAGGTAGTTTTAGCAAATGGGGGACTTTTGTCTAAGTAGACTAGAGGTTCTCTACCTTAAATGAGTAAAGCCCTTAGTTTCTATACCCTACTCTTTTCCACACCACCCAAAATCAAATTAATTGCTTCTTGAGTGTACTGCTCAATCATTTCTGGAGTCAGTAATTGCAAGTCTGGTTTAATGTGCTTGAGGTTTTCATAAGCGTGGAAATAAAAATTACAAATTCCCGCAATTTGGACAGTGACGAGAAATGGATCGATCTGGCGAAAACAACCCTCCATCATTCCCCGTTGTAAAATTTTAATAACGTACCCGAAATTTTCTTGCCAATTTCCCAACTTAAAATATTCCCCTTGATTTTGGTTCGCCTCTTGAAACCACAGCATCCCCCGTTGTCGGTGAACCGCTTCGTAGTCAATTACCTCCTTAATAAGGAGCTTCAAAGCTGTATCGGCTGGAAACTGATCCAGATTTAGCTGTTGAACACTTTCAGATATTTCCCCCAGGGGACGTTGCAGAACTGCTTTGTATAACCCTTCCTTGTTCTGGAAGTAGTAGTAAATCATTGCTGTAGTCACTCCCGCACCTTTAGCGATGGCCTCTGTCCTGGCCCCATTAAGCCCATTTTTGGCGAACTCTGCTTCTGCTGCATCGAGAATCTGCTTTTTTGTCGCCTGTGCATCCCGCACCTGACGGGGTTTTTTAGACGAAGGTTTTGATTGCGTTAAACGACCCACGGCTCACCATTATGCTAATGACTGATATCTTAACTAAAAATTTCGTTAGTAGTTGACATAGATGATGTAATTTACTAGTTTAATTAGTAACTAAAAAATTTAGTGAACAGGCAAAATCAGCTTACGTCAATATTAAAAATCCCACCTGCAATAATCCAATTATAAAACCCAACACACCACCTAAAGTTACAATTGCCTGCAATTCATTTTTCACAATTCCCTCAATTGCAGCTTCTAAATCAGCAGGTGAAGTTGATTTCACACGGTCAATAATCACTTGATCTATTGATAAGATTGGAATTACCTGGGCTACAATTTGCTCTAAATCTTTTTCTAAATATCTTTCTAAAATTGTAGCTAACTCTTGACTAACAACTTCTAAAGAAGAACTCACAGCAGGTGAAGTACTAAGACGATTAAGTAGTAATGTGGCGAGATTTTCCCATTTAACAGAATCAGTCAATCCTTGGAGTAAGTCACTACCACTCATCTGGATATAATGCCGCACACTTTCACGGGTAGTCTTTCGCAGCTGGCGCACTGTTCCAATAGGCAAGTTTTGTAATGATAAATCAAGCAAAACTTTTTTCAAGCGATCGCGCATTTGCAAAACTTCAACCAGTTCATTTAAACGGGCATTGGTAGCATCTTTCTCATCTAAGCAAAAAGTTCTCAGCCTTGTCAGAGTATTACGTAAACCAAATAAATTTGCTACTACCCAATAAGTACCACTAGTCTTTTCACGAAAGTTTTCATCAATAGTTTGAATAGTGCGATCAGTCAGAAAATCAATAATTACCTGGCGTAATACATCTGGGGGTAAAACCACCTCTAATAACCAATCAGCTAGCCTTGTTGCTTGTTCTTCACTCAGTTGTAATTCCAGCAATACCTGGTCAAAAATCTGATTTATTTGCGCCTCTAAAAAATCTTCTCGCCTTGCCAAAACTTTAAGTAAACGAGGCAATGATTCCCCTAACAAATCACGCAAAATTCCCGCCACAATCTTGGCGCTTTTCTCATTTTTATCAACTTTGATTTGTTCAAGTGCTAATTGCAACAACCATAAAATTGCTGACTGTACGCGTTCTGTTTGTAACAATCGCCGCGCTAGATTTTGCAATTCTTCTGGAGTCAGCAACGACCCCATAATCGTATTGGAAATGTTCTTAGCTAAACGTTCCTGGTTGCGAGGAATCAACCCAGGAGTAAATGGTACTTTTCGCCCAGTTATATAAATTGCTTGGTAAGGGCGAAACAGCATTTTGATGGCTATGTCGTTGGTGAAATAGCCAATAATTCCACCCAGTACAGGGGGTAATAAATAAAACCAGATTTGAGACCAATCCAAAGTAATAAATAAGAAAATGAGAATTTTTGAGGCATCAGTTACGAGTTAGAAGTTTTGCATTAAACCTCTAACTCGTAACTCATTTATTTACTACGAGCACTCCCATCATATCGTTCGCGATGGGGTAGTGTGTAACCGATGTAAAACCAACTTCACGAGCTAACCCCACTTGCTCTTGCCCAGTAGGGAAACGATCCAAGCTGGGATTAATATAAGCATATTCTTCTTTGAAACCCATCTGTTGGGCAAGTGGTACAACTATATTATTTAAATACCATTGTTGAAAAGCGCGAATCTGCTGATTTTTGGGTCGATGAAAATCTAAAATTGCTGCTTTACCGCCAGGCTTGAGAACACGGTGTAATTCTTCAAGGCTGCGGGGAATATCTTTAACATTTCTTAAACCATAGCCCATTGTCCCAGCATCGAAGTAATTAGCATTAAAGGGCAAATTGAGTGCATCGCCTTGTATCCAAGCGATAGCAGGTTCAGGGTACTGTCCTTGAGCGCGTACTTGAGCGACTGCTAGTAACTTGGGGGAGAAATCCACACCGTACACCTGTCCCATGGTTCCCACGTATCTTGCCAAACGAAAGGCTAAATCACCACTTCCACAGCATAAATCCAAGCAAGTATCTCCCGGTTTAGCTCCACTCCATTTGACTGTCATTTCCTTCCATATACGATGTTGTCCCAGACTCAACCAATTGTTCAACTCATCGTACACTGGAGCAATACGGTCAAAAATATCGCAAATTTCTTGATTCATTGCCTGTTTTTTACTGAATTTTCAATCGTTTGTTATTTTTTTTTATACTGAGTTGGTTTTCCTTGGCTGGAAAATACCCCGCCCCTTAATCTTTCCCCTCCTCAGCAAGAAATGGGAATTTTTCAGATATCCTGGTTGAGAAATAGTCAACTCCTAAAGATTACAATAGGAATTCCTAAAGAGAAATTAATCACCCTCTCAAGTAGAAGCTCCCACACCAGAATTATGACTAACCTACCTTCCAATGCTCAAAATCCTAACAATGCTCTGAACGATGATGTAGTAAAAGATTTACTACGAAAATTGAGGCAAAAACAAGGTAACTGGGTAGAGTGGGGAGTAGCGATCGCCTCGTTGCAAAAAGCAGGTTACAATCCCCAGCAAATTTTTGAGGAAACTGGATTTGAGCCGATACAACAAAATCAGGTAATTGTTGGCTCCCAAGTTTATAATTCTTTAGAAAAAGGTGGTGCTTCTGAGGAAATACGATCGCATTACGCTACACGGGGTAGTGATGTTTTATATGAACTGCGTCTGCTTACCCACGAAGAACGTGCTGCTGCGGCTGAACTTACCTTTATCCACAAACTTGATCTTGAAGAAACGCGGGAACTAGCAAAAGCAATTAAGGATTTTTCCCGCTTGCGGAACTTACCAACAGGTTTTTCTGCCCATCCTGGTGATGCTGTTGCCTATCAAGCTTGGAAGTTAGCACGGCAATATACAGATTTGCAAGAGCGATCGCGTCTAATTGCCAAGGGTCTAAAATTTGCCCACACCCCCACAGCTAGAAACAAAATTGAACAGTTATTAGTTGATTTTACTGTAGTTTCCCAGCGACCCGCCCCCATTTTACCTTTTTATCGCTTTGAGTCGGAAGACGAATTACCCCGCATTGTGCCGGTAGTGGGAGAATTACCATTAACACCACAAGATTTAAAAAGTGTCCCTCTGGTACAAAACCTGGAACCATTTGGTTTGGTTCAATTTGCTGGGGAACAGGCTTGGGTACCATTACCGGGTTGGCAAGTATTATTAAGTTCAGAAGATCCTGTGGTGATTTTATGTAATAGCGATCGCCTCCCTAACCAGGACAACAATTTACCAAAACCCGTGCTGGTGGTTGTAGACCGCGCCGCGCGCCAATGGGATGACTCCAGCTATTTTGTGGTTGAACACAATGGTGAATTAGATTTTCAGTGGTTTGACAGCGATCCACAAATTCCTCTGCTGGGGCGAATCATTGTCATTGTCCGTCCTAAGAAAATTTTTGATGATGTGATCAGCAAAGATTCCTGGCAAATTGACGAGTAATGTTAAATGACAAATCTAACACTGTTCTTAGGGGTTGATTTGGTAGGCTCTTGGGTGAATTTCACTGATACAGATTCTGATACTTCAGAAATTAATGTATCACATGTATCATTATTTTCATGATCTGCCTTAGTGGGTTTTTGCAGAAAAGCGATCGCATAGTCTTGTCATAGGTTGATCGCTTTTCTTAGAGGATGTTTGTCAAGTCATGATTAGTGTATCGAATATTATTTGACCCCTCCCTAACCCTCCCCTTGTAAGGGGAGGGAACTGGATTTGATTGTTTTTTGTGTGTTCCCTGTTCCCTGTTCCCTGTTCCCTAAGATAAAAATTACCTGTTGAAAACTTATCAAACATCCTCTTACATACTTTTAGTAAAGTCTGGAAACGACAATTATTACCAAATTTGTCAAAAGTCATGTCCTAACCAATACTTAGCCGATACTAAATATGAAAGTTTATTAATTTTTTATACCCAGACTAAAGTAATTATGGGGTTACTTGGTAGGATGTGTCTGATTGTAATTTCTGATAGTTTTCTGTACGCAAGGCCATTGATCGTTTGTTTAATCTGTCTGATATGGGTGTGGCAAAAAACTCCCAGCATTTTGCAACATGATCTGATTTTACTTCGTATATAGATTGAGTCTGTATCAAAGCTGTGCTGGTGGTGGGGCTACCACTTGAGTTGGTCTAGTACAAGTTTGATGGGAGTTTGATTGACGGCGGCGGTAGAATCATTCATCCGGGTGTAGAAATTATATTTGAAACTGATGCTGGGGGAACTGGAGAGACAGATGTTAAAACAGGTGACATTCTCGCACCTGGTAATTACACCCTGACCCTGGAAAGCCGTAGTGATGGTTTTGTCAGCACGAACGGACGCTTACTTGATGGTAATGAAGATGGTTTCTCTGGTGGTAACTTTGTGCGCCAATTTACCGTAGAGAGCCAGACATCACCAGTCCTCACCTTACCTGACTTTAGCCGCGCCCCTGGTCAAGAAGTAAACATACGTGGGGGTGGTCAATTCAATCCTTTACCCATCCGCATCACCAATGCCGGTGGTGTAGACAACATTAGCTTTACCTTGCAGTATGACCCAGACCTGCTGGCTGTTACAGGAGCAAATGTAGCCGTATCGGGTTGGAATTTAAATTCTGACTTCAATACACCAGGACAAGCTCAGTTTACTCTCAGTGGATTTGCCCTCAATGCTGATACCGACTTAATCACCTTGGATGCTCAAGTTCAACAGACAGCAATCTACGGTGCTAAAGGTGTACTGCAAATACTTCCCGGTGCGGGCTTAGTAGGAGACAGTGCGGTACAGCTGGTAGCATTAGTGGGAGATACGACCAAAACAGAAGGCTATCTTTCTACAGATGCGGCCTTAATTTCTCGGGTAAATGTGGGACTTGATTCAGGATTTAGAGCTTTCCCTGTGACTGATCCCCTGATTATAGGAGACGCTACCAACAACGGAATTATAGATGCGGCCGATGCAACCTCTGTGGGCCGAGCATCCGTGGGTCTACTTAGCCCATTCCTCCCAGCATTGGTGGTTTAATCATACCACGAGTATTCAAAGATGCAGATGGGGCGGTGATCGCCGCCCCTGTAACTTGTCTAATTTTATTACAGCGGTAAAGTTGATAGGGAACACCTATGCGATAGTGCTGTGCAATGTCTATAGTACAAACACTATCCCCGGAGAGTCCCACATCCTGGGGATAATCCCGTTTTCTCATTCCTGGACTAACAATCCATAAATTCATCTGATCTGTTACTGGTGTTGGTATTTGATCAAGCCTATTCCAAAAAGCAGATGAATAAAGAGATTTGTCTAAAAAAGCCAAACTATCAAAGTTATTCAAACTAACTAGAACACCAATGTTTGTATTACCTCTAACTTTTGCTAATGCCAAAGCAAAACTCAATCCCAATGCCACATCCTGATAATTGTCGTATCCTACCACAAGCATTAACGGAACAGAGGGTTCTAAATTCATTTTTTGGGCAACTTGCTCAGGTTGGAAAGGCTTTTGCAAGACTAAATTAGAAACTACAAAAATACAACTAAGAATACCAACCACCAAAGTGATAAATTTTGATTTGTGAATTTTGCTAATACTAGCTGCCAACAAAGCCGCAAAACTTGGATAATAAACAAAGTTATAGCGCGGAACAACAGTTATGTCTTTATCTAATAAATAGGCTATACCAACAAATTGCATTAACACAACAATAGTAAAACTTAAAAGCGTTAATGTTGCTAAATGAGTTTTATTATCTAACCACAGCAATTTTAACCCCTTCCATACTTCCCACCCCAACCAAATACCAAAACTTAGCATCAAAAAGCCACAAGTAGCTGTAATTAGCAAAGGTTGATTTTCTACCGGTAAAGAAATCACCATTAAAATCCAACCAATTAAAGTTTGATATAGTGGCGCAATGTGCATAGTAGCAGGTAACCAATTGGTTTCAGCACTTTGAAAATGACTAAACATTACTGGCAACCATGGGAAAAAACTAATCACGACTCCAATAATTGATAGCACTAAAATGAGAGAAGTTTTACCTTTTTTCAGGAGCTTAGTCTTACCCGAATACGTCAATACAAGTAATGTGATAATTTCAGCAATGAAGGCCAAAATAAAAAAGTAGTGAACATAGAAACCAATACTATTAACAATAGACCATAAAATCACTACCCAAACTCTAATGCGTTGCTGCTCAAAAATATCCTGCTGAATTTGCATTAGTCCTAATAACGCCAAAGTTATCAGGAACATGGGCATGGTATAGTGCCGTGCTTCTTGGGAAAGGTAAACAGCAAAGGGAGAAACAGCCATAATTAAGGCGGCGATGATTCCCGATGTTGGAGAAAAAGCAGTGCGGTTGACAAAATAAATCGCGCCGATGGTACCCACGCCAAATACAGCCGGGAGCGATCGCAATTTTGCCACCCAATGTGAACCCAAGGGAATCATCCACCCCAACCATCTGTACATTGCACAAAAAAACAAAGGCGGATGGGTAGACTGATTAGCCAAATTTTCGGCAATTTGCTCACAACTAATCCCAGACTGGTAAGTGAAAATTTCTGAGACTCTTTGCAGAGGGAATAGGATATTTAAGGGCAAATCATGGTAATTTTGTCCAAAACTGAAAATAGCAGTAATTATCTCATCCATCCATAAAGGTTTTAAGTCTAAATGCCAAAAGCGCAAGACTGCACCAAGTGCCATCGCTGCGGCTAACCCTAGATAATGTAGATACAGTTTGGGATTTGTCATTATTTACTGATTCTTTACATGGCGTTTTGCAATTCGCCGAAGACCTTATCATACAGCAGTGAGTATTGTCCTTAAGCCTTCTCGGTTTTCTAAACCTGAGATTTCTGAAGATTCCATAAAGGAACTTTCTTAGGTTGACTTAAATAGCCCCTACCGATGCCGCCAATATTAGTTCCTAGCATCACCGCTACCTTTTTCAGCTGATTTTCCTGAAAAATGCTAGGTCTGCGGTTTGACAATTTCAACTTCATTTAAAACCTAAAAATTTATGTTAGAAGCTGATTTCACCGATACTGTACCTCAAGAATCCTTAATATCAAAATTACAAGAGAAGATTTTGGTAATTCGCAATAGTCTACGCCAAGGACAACGACAAATGGCTGATTGGGAATCTGGGCCCTTGGCTGTTTCTGCTGTTCCTGGGGCTGGTAAATCCACTGGTATGGCCGCAGCAGTAGCCATCGCCATTGCTCGTCAATACCAAATTTTTGCCGAATCACGCCCATGTTCTCGTCGTCAAATTGTAGTTGTTACCTTTACTCGTTCAGCAGTTGCCAATATTAAAGCAAAAATTGGCAAATACTTAAAAGAATTATCTTTACCTCAGACAGGGTTTGCTGTTTATACCCTCCATGGACTGGCTTTGAATATTGCTAGTCGTTACCCAGATTTATCTGGCTTAGAATTAGATAATGTCACATTAATCACACCCAGTCAAAGCCATGGTTTTATTCGTACAGCGGTAGAACAATGGATTACCAACAATCCAGCACATTATTCTCGGTTACTAGAAGGTCATCAATTTGACGGTGAAGAAACAGAAAGATTACGTCGTCAGTCAGTTTTGCGAACAGAAGTGTTGCCAGATTTAGCTACTACAGTGATTCATGAAGCTAAAAGTTCTGGGATATTACCAGAACAATTGCGACAGTGGAGTGAACAAACCAAAGATGAATATGCAATTTTGCAGGTGGCGGCGGGATTGTATGAACAATATCAAAACTTAATGCGATGGCGTGACTTTATAGACTACGATGATATGATTTTAGCCGCCTTGCGGGTACTCAAAAATGAAACTCCTCGTCGCATCGAGCAGAAGCAAGTTTTTGCGGTATTTGAAGACGAAGCTCAAGATTCCAGCCCCTTACAGACCCAGCTACTCGAAATTTTAGCAAGTGATGACGGAGAATCTCCCCATTCCCCACTCAACCTAGTGCGAGTTGGTGATCCTAATCAAGGGATTAACTCAAGTTTTACTCCAGCTGATCCGATTTATTTCCGTCAGTTTTGCCAAGTGTGCTATGACGTTGGCAAACTAGCAACAATGGATCAAGCTGGACGTAGTAGCACAATTATTATTGCTGCTGCAAACTTTACCCTAGAATGGGTAAACAACCTTTATCAACGTAAAAATCAACCATCTCCCCCACTTCCCTTTCGTGCTCAAAAAATCCGCCCCGTTGATATCGGCGATCCTCAAACAAATGCTAATCCAGTAGCAGTAGGACGAGGACTAGAACTGTGTACCCCCCGTGATATCTGTCACACAGTTGAATTACTGTCTCAAAGGGTGATTGAGTTGTTTAGTCAACACCGGACAAAAATTAATGCAGCAATTTTGGTGCGCGAAAATCGCCAAGGACGCTGGCTAGCAGAAATGCTCGCAGCTGTATGTAAAGAGCATCAAATTACACTTTATGAAGTAGGAGAACGCGATCGCCGTTGTCATATACCCCAGGAAATTTTGGCATTACTGCAATTTTGCCATCGCCCCCATTCTCCCGAATACCTCAAAGCTGCTTTAGATGTATTATTACAGCGTCAATTAATTCCTACCCAAGACCTCAACGCTCTTGCTAGTCTACCAGAAGAATTTTTGTATCCCAGCCCTTTAGCAGCACCCCAATCAGACACAGTAAAAAAAGCAGCGCATTTATGTCGTAGTTTACTCCGCGCTCGCTTGGAGCTTCCCCTGTATCAGCTGATTGCCTTTCTGTCCTTAACGTTAAAATACGACCAAGGTGAATTGGCCACTGCTGACAAACTCGCAGAACGGGTAAACCAGCAAACATATGACAACAGTTCAATGGGAACAATGCTGTCAGCTTTGAGTGAAATCGTCAATTCTGAACGTTTTGAATCGGTGGAAACAGATGATTTAGAAGCCCGTTATACTCGTCCGGGTCAGTTGACCATTATCACTATGCACAAAGCCAAGGGACTAGATTGGGACTATGTGTTTATCCCCTTTCTACATGAAAAGTCAATTCCTGGTAAGTTTTGGGTTGCTCCCAAAAGTCAGTTTTTAGGTAAGTTTACTTTATCGGAAGTTGCCCGAGCCCAAATTCGCACGGCGCTACATGGTAAATCTCATATACCTAATGTGTACCAGGCCTGGGAAGAAGCAGAACATTTAAAAGTGTCTGAGGAATACCGTTTACTATATGTGGCTATGACACGAGCAAAGCGTTTGTTATGGATGTCTGCATCACAACAAGCGCCTTTTTCGTGGAGTAAACCGGAAAATGTACAAGCAGAACCTCCTTGTCCTGTTTTTGTGGCATTACAACGCCAGTTTCCTGAATGTGTAGTTGATTTGCCACAAGATTTCAGGAAATAGTATATAATGATGGATTGTGTCGAATTAACGTTAGACCATGCCTAAACTCAAGACTCGTAAAGCAGCGGCGAAGCGATTCCGTGCCACTGGTAGCGGTAAAATTGTCCGTCGCAAAGCTTTTAAAAGCCACCTTTTAGAACACAAATCTTCTAACAAAAAGCGTAACCTGTCCAAAACTGCACTGGTACACGAACGGGATGAAGAGAATGTGCGGTTGATGCTTCCTTATTTGTAAATTGTTCAGGAAATAAATTATGACAAGGGTAAAACGCGGTAATGTAGCTCGTAAACGCCGCAATAAAATTCTCAAACTAGCTAAAGGTTTTCGTGGTTCTCACTCAACTTTGTTTAGAACCGCTAATCAACAGGTGATGAAGGCGCTACGGAGTGCCTACCGCGATCGCAAAAAGAAAAAGCGTGATTTTCGTCGCCTGTGGATCACCCGTATCAATGCGGCTGCAAGGCAACACGGTTTGAGTTACAGCCAGTTAATGGGCAACTTGAAAAAAGCCGATATCCAACTCAATCGGAAAATGTTGGCGCAATTGGCAGTTCTTGATCCCAGTAGTTTCGCCAAGGTTGCTGAATTGGCAACTCAAGCTCAAGGATAAAGGTGGTGACGGATGAATAACCGATGTAACAGATGGCTAACAATTAATCCGTTACATCTGGTATTGTCCGCTAGTTTATTTTGTATTTTCTGCTTTTGTTGGGGATTTACGACATGTGCCGCCCAAATGCCAGAAATTCAGCATCGAGGTTATTTAATTATTGGCGTTAAAGATAACTTACGCCCCTTGGGATTTAGGGATGCTCATGGTAACTTACAAGGCTTAGAAATTGACTTGGCAAAGCGCCTGGCATTGGATTTGTTAGGTAAACCGGATGCAGTAAAATTACAACCTGTAGCTAACCGCGATCGCTTATCTTTAGTCTTAAACAAGAAAGTTGATTTAGTGATTGCCAGGGTAACAGCAAATGAGTCCCGTGCTCGTTTAGTAAGTCTGAGTGTTCCTTACTACTATGATGGTGCTACAATAGTTACAAAGAATACTTTTGTGCGTCAGCTAAGTGATTTAGCCAACCGGAAAATTGCTGTAATCAACAACTCCAGCACAATTGCCCAAATACGCTACTATGCTCCAAAAGCAGAGTTAGTGGGAGTTAATTCATATCAGGAAGGGCGAAGCCTCACAGAAAACAATACAGTGGTAGCCTTTGCTGCTGATGCCACTGTCCTGAGCGGTTGGGTACAACAATATCCCCAATACCGACTTTTGCCCACCAAGCTATCAACTGAACCGTTGTCTGTAGTTATGCCTAAGGGATTACAGTACGATGACTTAAGACGACAAGTAAATCAAGCGATCGCTGAATACACAGCAACAGGTTGGCTAAAACAACGTGTTGAATATTGGGCTTTGCCCTAAGCTAGTGCTGAATCATCAAGTAAAGAAATCTTTCCCTCATCTAAATTAGTGTTCAATAATAGATACAGAACTAACTTTTAATATTTTTATTTGCAGGCAATGGATCAAAACTTAGCCATTATTTATCTCTCAATTTTTGTAGGTCTGCTTTTATTCGTAGTTGTCAGCGTTTTCCGCCAAATCATCAAAACCCGTAAGCGTGAAACTGCCTTGTCAAGGCTACGTAGAAAGTTGGAGAAAGAAAAAGGTACGGCTCAAGAATATTATGAGTTAGCCAGTATTTATTCAGAAAAAAAATTATTTTCTCAGGCGGTGGCACTATTTCAAAAAGCTATTAAAGCGGCTGAAGAAGAACAAGAAAATAGCGCCCCTATTTACAACGGACTGGGCTATGTTTACTTTAGCCAAGAGCAATATGACTTAGCAATTCGTCAATATAAAGAAGCTCTAAAACTTCAGCCAGACTACGTTACAGCACTGAATAACCTTGGACACGCCTACGAACGGAAAAAATTAACTGCTCAGGCGCTACAAATGTATGAAGAAGCACTAAAGCTTGCCCCCAATAACACCATTGCCAAGCGCCGGGCTGAATCTTTACGACGCTTGGTGTCTGTTTAACCACATATGTGGGCAAAGTCATGAAAAGTCAAAAATGAAACACACCTGTTAATATGCTTACTTTAACCCAACGTCAAGGGGCTAATCCTCATGTCGCTGTCACTTTTACCCTGGCACTTACAGCGGAAGAACGCACCCGCAGTCGTCATCGTTGGGAAACTGAAGATGGCAAAGTTGTATTTTTGCGTTTACCCAGAGGCACATTACTGCGAGATGGTGATATTTTGCAAGACGGAACTAATAGTAATTTAGTCAGAATTACTGCCAAACCAGAATCAGTTTTAACTGTTTTTTCTGAAACACCGCTTTTGTTAATGCGAGCAGCATACCATTTAGGAAATCGCCATGTACCTGTAGAAATTACCTCTAGCTATTTACGCTTGTTACCAGATTCAGTTTTACGTAGGATGCTAGAACAGCTGGGGCTATCAATTAAAGAGGAAATTGTACCATTCTACCCAGAATTAGGCGCTTATGGACACCATCGCCCTCACTAATGCTAATTTTTTATCCATATTGCAGTTAACTAGCCCTGGGTTGCCTGTGGGAGCATATAGCTATTCTGAAGGATTAGAAATGCTGGTGGAAAATGGCACTATTTCCCATCAAGCCAGCCTCAAACATTGGTTACAGGCGGAATTGCGTTATGGTGCAATTCGGTTGGATGGGGCTGTGATGGTACGTGCTCAGGAATCGGCTAGTATTGGGGATGTATCAGCTTTATGTAGTTGGAATATGTGGTTATCTGCTGCTAGAGAAACCGCGGAATTGCGGGCATCTAGTTGGCAGATGGGGCGATCGCTAACTCAGTTGTTGGGTAAATTAGAACCGGAAATTATACCTTTAGTCAATGCTGTGGGTAATCCTGGCAATTATGCCATCGCTTTTGGCATTGCTGTTGCTCATTGGCAAATAAATATTCAAGCTGCTTTGTTGGGATATTTGCATAGTTGGGCTAGTAATTTAATTACTGCGGGGGTGAAACTCATTCCTTTGGGTCAAACTGCGGGACAAGAGTTACTGTTGGAATTACAACCATTAATTAGCAATGTTGTAGGGGAAATACTAGCCTTGCAGGATGACGAACTTAGCTGTTGTAGTTGGGGTTTATCCTTGGCAAGTATGCAGCATCAAACTCAGTATACAAGACTGTTTAGGAGTTAGGTAAAAGACAATGAGTGCATTGCGTGTTGGAGTAGCAGGACCAGTGGGTTCGGGAAAGACGGCTTTGGTAGATGCTATGTGTAAGGCTTTGCGTGACCAGTATCATCTGGCGGTAGTGACAAATGATATTTATACCCAAGAGGATGCTCAATTTTTGGTGCGTTCTCAGGCCTTAACAAGCGATCGCATTTTAGGGGTAGAAACTGGCGGTTGTCCCCACACAGCAATTCGGGAAGATGCTTCTATGAACTTGGCTGCTATTGAACAATTGGAAAACCAATTTACTAATTTAGATTTAGTCTTTTTAGAAAGTGGCGGTGATAACTTAGCAGCTACCTTTAGTCCAGAATTGGTAGATTTAACAATTTACGTCATCGACGTGGCTGCTGGTGATAAAATTCCCCGTAAAGGTGGACCTGGTATTACTAAATCTGACCTATTAGTAATTAATAAAATTGACCTTGCACCCCATGTTGGTGCAGATTTAGATATCATGAGACATGATGCCCAAAAAATGCGCGGTGACAAACCTTTTATTTTTACAAATTTGAAAACTCAAGAAGGGCTGACAGATGTAATTCAATTTGTAGCGTTACATAAACAATAGATAGTTTGATAGCTAAAAAACGAAAGACCCCTGTGTAAGGAGTCTTTTGTATTGAATAATAGACCTGGCATCGAGCTATTGTTGCAGAGGGCGACCCCTAAACTATCGTTGCCGCGGCGGCGTTTCACCTCTGAGTTCGGGAAGGTATCAGTGTG